>JBDHVF010000178.1:0-11765 GCA_039809605.1 Polyangiales bacterium
CCTCGCCTCGCGCGCGCACCGCGCCGCGCGCGGGCGTTCGCAACTGCGAGGTCGACACGCCCTTCGGCCACGTCTCGATCTCGATCGCGGGCGAGGGCATCGACCTCTCGGGGCTGCCGTGCAACCCCGACGCGCGCGGCCAGTCCGCGCAGCCGCGGGCGCGCCCTCCCTCCGCCGCGCCTCGCGCGACGCCGCAGGCGAGGCCCTCGTCGCGTCGCACCGTGCCGCGGATCGAGGTGCCCCCCGTGCCTCGCGTCGACGAGCCTCCGCCTTCGAACGAGCCCCTCGGCTCGCCCATCTCGCTCTGACCCCCCGCGAACCCGCGCCGCCGAATTTTTGGGAATGCGCAGGCGATCCCTCGGCGATACTAGCTCCGTGGTGATGAGACTCCCGTACGCCCTCGCCTGCGCGCTCGCGCTGCTCGCGGGCTGTCGCAACGACAGCACCTCGGCGCGCCCCTCCCCCGCTCGCAACGCCCGCCCGCGGAACGTCGCGGCGGCGCGTGACGTCCCCACCGCGACGGCCGCCGCGAGCGACGCCGCCGCCGCCGCGGCGACGCCCGCGGACGAAGACGCCGGCGCAGAGCCCGCGACGGGCGTCGGGGTCTACCGCCTCGGCGAGAGCAACTGCGTGAGAGACCCCGCGCGCAACACGCTGGGCGCGAGCGTGCACGGCTTCTTCTCGGGCTCGCGGCTCGAGATGGAGGTGCGCAACATCCGCTTCTCGTGCACGCCCGCGCCGACCTTCAGCGCCGACGTCGAGGGAGGCGTCGTGCGCATGCGCTACCGCGTCGCCGACCGCGCGGCCCTCGGTCGCTGCGCCTGCCGCCACGACTCGTTCCTTCAGGTGACGGGCATCCCCACGGGGGAGTACGAGGTGCGCGTCGAGGAGCTCCCCGCGGGCGACGGCGGCGCGCAGGTGGTCGCCACGGGCCGCATCGTCTCCACGCCCGCGGGTGGCGGTGGGAGCTCCAGCGCGGAGTCGTCCGCCGCGCAGTGATCGCGCTTCAGGTCACCTGCGCCACGATCGGATCAGCCGCACGAGCAGGGGCACGGCCTCGGGTCGGAGCTGCGTTCCGAACGCGGGCATGCGCCCGCGGCCGCGGGCGATGGCGTTCGCGAGGTCCTCGTCGCTGCGCGCGCCCTGGAGCGTCGGGTCCGACAGATCGGCCGGGCGGAACATCGCCGCCATGGGGCCGTCGCCCCGCCCCTCGCTCCCGTGGCACGACGCGCACTGCGCCGCGAAGAGCGCGCGCGCGGCCGTGAGCGGGTCGTCGTCGCCGCCCCCCTGCGAGCCCATCGCCACGGGGCCCCCATCGGGGTCGTGGTCGCGCGGGGTCCACTCGCGGAGCTGGCGCGAGCGGCACGCGCCCGAAGCCACCAGGAGCACCAACAGCAAGGCCAGTCGAGAGAAGATTCGCATGCGCACCGCCGTCACGCCGAGCCGTCCGCGCTCGGCGGCCGCCGCCTCGAGCGCGTGGACGCAGCCTCGTACCCGCTCCCGGCGCCGGGGTCAAAGGCCTCCGTCGCCCGACGCCGCGGGCGCCCCTCACCGCCCGCCGGTCCCGTGATACACACCACGGTCGCACCGTGACCGACGACGCACACAAGCCCCCTCCCTGGACGGACGCCCAGCTCGGCGTCCTGCGCCCCCGCGCCAAGGCCGCCCTGCGCAAGCGCTACCGGGCGCTGCGCGCCTCGCTGCCCCCCGAGGCCGCGCGGCTGCGTTCGCAGGGAATCTGCGAGCATGTCCTGGCGCTCGACGCCTGGCGCGCGGCCCGCACCGTCGCGGTCTTCCGCTCGCTCTCCGACGAGGTCGACACGTCGGCCCTCGTCGACGACGCGCGGCGGCGCGGGTGCACGGTGTGTCTGCCCGTGGTCGTCGAGGGCCGCACGGACCTCGAGTTCCGCGTCGCATGGCGCGGCGACGAGGCGCTGCCGCTCGTGGCCGGCGTGTGGGGCATCGAGGAGCCCGCCGCCGGCGCGCCCGTCGTCGCCCACGACGCGATCGACCTCGTGGTCGTGCCCGCGCTCGCGATCGACCCCGGCGGGCACCGCATCGGGTACGGCCGCGGCTACTACGACGCCACCCTCGCCCGCACCACGAACGCGGTCACCGTGGGCGTGGCCTTCGACTTTCAGCTCATCGCCGAGGTCCCCCGCGAGCCCCACGACGTCGCCGTCGCGTGGGTGGTGACCGACCAGCGAACCCTCCGCGCCGCACCCGAAGGTGAGCGCGATCCCACGGAGAATCGATGATGCCCATCCTCCACGTCGCAGCCGCGGCCGCAGGCGCCGCGGCTTCATGGCTGATCCAGAAGCAGAAGCTCGAGGCCCTCGCCGCGGAGCACCGCCGCGAGGCCGACGCCCTGCGCGCGAAGCTCGCCGAGATCGAGACCTCCCTCGTGGCCGCGCAGGCCCGCGTCGAGGCCGCGCAGGCGCAGGTGGTCGCTGCGAAGCAGCAGGTCGACGCCGCGCTCGCCGAGGCCGAGGCCGCGCGCCAGTCGGCGTCGGTCACCATGCACGACGCCGAGCTGCGCGTGCGGGCGGCCATCGGCGCCGAGGTCGAGGCCGAGGTGCGCGCCCGCGCGCAGCAGGTCGAGCGCGACGCCCGCGCCCGCGCGCAGGAGACCGAGTCCGAGGCCCGCGCCCGCGCGCAGCAGGTGGTGGCCGACGCGCGCCTGCAGGCGCAGGCGCTCGCCGCCGAGCGCCGCGCCCGCCAGGCCGAGCTCAACGCCCGCGAAGAGACCCTCGCCCGCAAGGAGCTCTCCACGGCGCAGACCGAGCAGGCCCTCGCGCGGCTCGAGGCCGAGCTCGCCCGCCGCGACCAGTCGCTCGCCGACCGCGAGCGCGCCGCGGCGCTGCGCGAGGCGCAGGCTGAGCAGCTCGTCGAGGAGCGCAAGAGCGCCGTCGAGGAGGTGCGCCGCTCGGAGGCGCAGGCCCTCGAGCGCGTGGCGCAGCTCTCGGCCGAAGACGCGCGCAAGCACGTGATCGACGCGGTCTTCGAAGACGCCCGCCGCGCCGCCGCGCGCGAGGCGAAGCAGATCGAGGAGGCCGCGCGCGAGGAGGCAGAGAAGCGCGCCAAGCGGGTGGTGGGCATCGCGATCCAGCGCTACGCGGGCGAGTACGCGGGCGAGCGCGCGGCCACGTCGGTGCACCTGCCGAGCGACGAGCTCAAGGGCCGGCTCATCGGCCGCGAGGGGCGCAACATCAGGGCGTTTCAAGAGGTCACCGGCTGCGACCTGGTGATCGACGACACGCCCGAGACCATCACCGTGAGCTCGTTCGACCCCGTGCGCAGGGAGATGGCGCGCATCACCCTCGAGCGGCTCATCCAAGACGGGCGCATCCACCCGACGCGCATCGAGGAGTACTTCAACAAGGCCCGCGAGGAGGTCGACCGCGCCGTGCGCGAGGCCGGCGAGGCGGCCGTGATGGAGCTCAACCTCGGCCGCCTGCACCCCGACCTGGTGAAGATCGTCGGGCAGCTCCGGTACCGCTACTCGTACGCGCAGAACATCCTGCGGCACTCGGTCGAGGTCGCGCACATGGCGGGCCTGCTCGCGCAGGAGCTCGGGCTCAACGCGCGGCAGGCGCGGCGCGCGGGCCTCCTGCACGACATCGGCAAGGCCGCGACGCACGAGCAGGAGGGCGGCCACGCGGTGATCGGCGCCCACATGGCGCGCAAGGCCGGCGAGGACGAGGTCGTGGTGAACGCCATCGCCGCGCACCACGACGACGAGCCCCCGAAGAGCCTCATCGCGCACCTCACGGCCGCGGCCGACGCGATCTCGGGCGCCCGCCCCGGCGCGCGCCGCGAGATGCTCGAGGGCTACGTCAAGCGCCTCGAGGACCTCGAGAAGATCTGCGGCGCGTTCAAGGGCGTCGAGCGCAGCTTCGCCATTCAAGCGGGCCGCGAGGTGCGCGTGCTCGTCGAGCCCGGCGAGGTCGACGACGTGGGCGCGCTCACGCTCTCGCGCGACATCGCGCGCAAGATCGAGAACGAGCTCGCCTACCCCGGCCAGATCAAGGTCACGGTGGTGCGCGAGACGCGCGCCGTCGACTACGCGCGCTGACGCCGCCCCCCGCTACTCGCCCTGCATCAGCCCCGTGATGGTCCCGTCGGGGTGCACCACCACGCGGCGCGCGGCGGGCTCCCTCGGCAGCCCCGGCATGGTCATGATCTCGCCCGTGAGCGGCACGATGTAGCCCGCGCCCGCGCTGAGCCGCACCTCGCGCACCACGATGTTGAAGCCGCGCGGGCGGCCGGGCCTCGTGGGGTCGTCGGTGAGCGAGAGGTGCGTCTTGGCCATGCACACGGGCAGCCCCGCGCCGCCGAGCCTCACGGCGGCTTCGAGGTCCTTGCGGGCCGCGGGCGTGAACTCGACGTCGTCGGCGCCGTAGACCCCGCGCGCGACCTTGCGGATCTTCTCCTCGGGCGCGTCGTTGAGCTCGTACATGAACCTCGGCTTGGGCGGGTCGGCGTCGGTCTTCGCCAGCAGGTCGAGCACCGCGTCGGCGAGCTCGAGCGACCCGTCTCCGCCGCGCGCGAAGCCCTCGCAGCGCGCCACGCTCACGCCGTGCACGAGGCCGTACTCCCGCAGCGCCGCGGCTTCTTCGGCCGTGTCGCCCGGAAAGGCGTTCACGGCCACGACCGCGGGCAGGCCGTACGCGCGCAGCGTCTCGAGGTGGCGCGCGAGGTGGTCGAGGCCCCGGCGCAGCGCGTCGGCGTCGGGCTCGGCGGCCTTCGCCACGGGCACTCCGCCGTGCATCTTGAGCGCGCGGTGCGTCGCCACGAGCACCACGGCGCGCGGCCACAGGCCCGCCGCGCGGCACTTGATGTCGAGGAACTTCTCGGCCCCGAGGTCGAAGCCGAAGCCGGCCTCGGTGACCACGTCCTGCCCGTACGCGAGCGCCATGCGCGTCGCGAGGATGGAGTTGCACCCGTGCGCGATGTTGCCGAAGGGCCCGCCGTGCACGAACGCGGGCGTGCCCTCGCGCGTCTGCACGAGGTTGGGCATGAGCGCGTCGAGCAGCAGCGCCGTCATGGCCGACGCCGCCCCGAGGTCGCCCGCGGTCACGGGCCTGCCCGCGGCCGTGGTGCCCACGACGATGCGCGCGAGGCGGGCCTCGAGGTCCTTGGGGCCCGACGCGAGGCAGAGGATCGCCATGATCTCGCTCGCGGCGGTGATGTCGAACGCGCCCTCGCGCACGGGCCCGTTGCCCTTGCCCAGGCTCACCACCACGCTGCGCAGCGCGCGGTCGTTCATGTCCATGGCGCGGCGCCACCGCACGCTCCGCGCGTCGAGGTCGACGGGGTCACGGAAGTAGAGCGCGTTGTCGACCATGGCCGCGAGGAGGTTGTGCGCGCTGGTGATGGCGTGGATGTCTCCCGTGAAGTGCAGGTTGATCTCGGCCGCGGGCACGAGCGTCGCCCTGCCGCCGCCGGTGCCGCCGCCCTTGATGCCGAACACGGGGCCGAGCGACGGCTCGCGCAGCGCGGCGATGGCGCGGCGGCCGCGCTTCGCGAGGCCCATCGCGAGGGCCACCGAGGTGGTGGTCTTGCCCTCGCCCGCGGGCGTGGGGTTGATGGCCGACACGAGCACGAGGCGGCCCTGCGGGGCGCCGTCGCGGCGCGCGAGCGCGTCGAGCGAGACCTTGGCCTTGTTGCGCCCCCAGGGGATCACGTCGGCGGGGTCGAGGCCCGCGTCGCGGGCCACGTCGAAGATCGGTCGCAGCGTCTCGGTGGTGGTCGTCATGGCGGTCGCGGAGGCTACTCCACCCGCCCTCGACGGCGCTACGGCTGCATCAGCAGCGCGCCGCTGGCCGTGAGCCTCAGCGCGTCGCGCGCGCACACCTGCACCACGATGCCCCCGGTCGTGCCCGCGGGGCGCGCGGCGACCCCGAGCGGCTCCCACGTGAGCGAGGCCGCGCCCTCTCCGTCGAGCGCCAGGGTGACGAGGTCCGAGGGGCCCGGCGGCGGCGCGTCGTCGTCGCGCGTGACGCGCGTGCGAAGGGAGAATCGTTCGTGGGCGAACAGCTCGATGCCGCGGGGGTGCGTACGATCGAAGGGCACCTCCCACGCGAGGCTCACGGGGTACACGGCGCCGTCCCACCCCACGGTGGCGAGGGGATCGTACGTAGCCGAACCATCGTACCCGAGGCCCCCGCGGCGCAGGGTGCACGCCACGGGTTCGGGCGGGGCGTGGGGGCGCGCGAACCAGTTGGGCCGGTGCAGGTCGCGGTGCGTGAAGGGGGCGCCGGGCGAGAGCTGGCCGTAGTCGTTGCGCCACGCGCGGGGCACCGAGAGCTCGCCGCGCGCCTCGATCACGAGGGCGCGCAGGCCGAGCTTGTCGACCCTCCAGCGGTGGGGCATCGCGCGGGGCACGAACACGTGCTCGGCGGCGTTGGCGCGGAGCGTCCCGCAGGGCGTGTCGAGCGTGGCGCCGCCCTCGATCACGCACACGAGCTGGTCGCCGTCGTGGTCGGTGAAGACCGTCGTGGGCGAGGCGCTGTCGGCCGACACCCACGAGAGGGTCACGTGGTCGTTGAAGAGCAGGGGCAGGCGCCCCGCCACGGGGTCTCCCCCGTCGGGCACGCGCGCGAAGGGAAACCCCCTGCGCGTGAGCGCGCCGTCGAGGGGCGACGCCTCGACGGGCACGCGAGGCGCGAGGGCCGAGGGCGTCCACACGGGGGCCTCGGGCGGGGGGGCCGCGTGGCGGTGGAGCACGGTCCACGCGCCGTCACGGCGCGCGATGCGCTCCTCGTAGTTCGCCGAGCCGATCGAGAGGGGCGCGAACATGGGCGGGGAGCCGCTCAGGGCTCGTGGCGCACGTACTCGAAGTCGACGGGGCGGCCCTTGATGCCCTGCTTGGGCGGGGCGATCCACTGGGCCATCTTGCCGGGCTCGTAGATGGGCCTGGTCATGAGGCTCTTCACGTACGTCCGGTCGGCGTCGCTGGGGAGCCACGCGCCCTTGCGGGCGGCCCAGTCGGACTCGGTGATGAGGTTGCCGTCGGTGTCGAAGCGCAGGCCCGCGTAGAGCCCCAGCGTGCGGTTGAAGCGGCGCGAGGGGAGCTTCAGTTCGAAGTCGAGACCCGCTTCCTTGATGGCGCGGTTCCACTTGTCGACGCCGCGCTGGCAGTCGGCCACGTAGTCGTCGCGCAGCACCTCGTTCATCGCCATGCGGAGGGACACGCTCTCGTCGACGACGCGGCCGTCCTTCACGTGGGGGATGGTCATCGTGCCGGTGAGGGCGACGTGGTCGTCGTACTGCTCCTCCTTGGCGCGGCCCTTCAGGCCCGACGCGAAGAAGGCCGCGGCGTTCGAAGAGACCTCGCCGCCGAAGAGGTCGAGCGAGCTCGAGAACCAGAAGTTGAGGTACCTCTGGATCGTGGGCAGGTCGATGCCGCCCTGGGCGCGCGCGTCGCCGTTGGGGTCGAGCTTCGTGAGCTCGCACGCGCGCTGCACCACGCGCAGCACGCCCGTCTCGCCCACGAACATGTGGTGGGCCTCTTCGGTCAGCATGAAGCGCGTGGTGCGCGAGAGCGGGTCGAACGCGCTCTCGGCGAGGGCGAGGAGCTGGTACTTGCCGTCGCGGTCGGTGAAGTACGTGAACATGAAGAACGACAGCCAGTCCTCGCACGGCTCGTTGAAGGTCGTGAGGATGCGGGGCTTGTCGGGGTTGCCGCTCCTGCGCTCGAGCAGGGCCTCGGCCTCTTCGCGCCCGTCGCGGCCGAAGTACGAGTGGAGCAGGTACACCATCGCCCAGAGGTGGCGGCCCTCTTCGACGTTGACCTGAAAGAGGTTGCGCAGGTCGTAGAGCGACGGGCACGTGTGCCCGAGCATGCGCTGCTGCTCGACCGAGGCGGGCTCGGTGTCGCCCTGCGTGACGATGAGCCGTCGCAGGGTGTTCCTGTGCTCGCCGGGCACCTGCTGCCACGAGGCTTTGCCCATCTCGTCGCCGAAGCCGATGGTGCGGTCCTTCACGGCGTCGGCGAGAAAGATGCCCCAGCGGTAGTCGGGCATCTTCACGTAGTCGAAGTGGGCCCAGCCCTCGTGGTCGACCGAGATGGCCGTGCGCAGGTACACGTCGTCCTGCTGAAAGCCCTCCGGGCCCATCTCCATCCACCAGTTGATGAAGTTCGGCTGCCACTCCTCGAGGGCGCGCTGCAGGCGCCGGTCCGACGAGAGGTCGACGTTGTTGGGGATCTTCGTGTCGTTGACCACGGAGGACATGGGCGGTGAGTTCCTTCAGGTGCGGCGGTAGTCGAAGACGGGGCGCTCGGGGCGGCCGTACATGGTGAGGGCGCCGCGCTGGCCGACGGCGTTGGGGCGCTGGAAGATCCAGTTCTGCCACGCGCTCAGGCGCCCGAAGATCTTGGTCTCGAGCGTCTCGGGGCCGGCGAAGCGCAGGTTGGCCTCCATGCCGGTCATCGCGTCGGGCGAGAGGCTGGTGCGCTCCTCGATGGCGACGCGCACCTCGTCGTCCCAATCGATCGGGTCGGGGGTGAAGGTCACGAGGCCCTTCTTCATGGCCTCGCCCGCGTCGAGGAGGCCCGTCACCTCGCGGAGCTTCTCGACCTGCGAAGGGTCGTAGAGGAAGCGCGTCGCGAGGCGCGTGAGCCCGTTCGACATGGGCAGCGGGCCGAAATTCATGGGCGACAGGCCCACCGTGGCCTTCTCGTCGTCGAGCATGAACACCCGGTCGGACGCGAGGGCGAGCTCGAGGAGCGAGCCCGCGAAGGCGCTGCCGGGCTCGACGAGCGCGAACAGACTCTTGGCCGACAGGTCGAGGCGCTTGAGCACGCGCTTGCGCAGCAGCACCACCTCGCGCGCGAGCCAGTCGCCCGCGTCGCTCATGCGCAGGAGCGAGCGGTCGGCGCTGCGCGCGGCCTCGGGGTCTCCCGCGGTGCGCAGCACCACGAGGCCGACCTCGAGGTGGTTGAAGCGCAGGTCGAGCAGGGCGTCGTCGAGCTCGCGCCACGCGGCGACGTTCCACTGGGCGCAGCCCGCGGCGCGCAGGGCCTCGGGCGTCTCGGGCTGCGGGCCCTCGGGGGCGCGCACGGTGATCTCGGCCACGCGCCGCGCGCGGTCGACCGAGAGGGTGACGAACGAGTACTCGGCGCCCCTCTCCGAGCGCTTCGCCGCGAGGGGCGCGAGCTTCATCCCCTCGCCCGAGGCGTCGCGGGTCGAGCGCGCCGAGAGCTTCGCGAGGCGCGCGGCCACGGCGGCGTCGAAGCGGCTGCGCGACACCGACTCGTCGACGAGGCGCCACTCGACCGCGCGCCTGCCGCGCACGCCCTCGGCCAGCGTCGAGAACACGTCGGCGAGGTCGCGGCGCACCTTGCGCTTGTCGACCACGCGCGTGAGCCCGCCGGTGCCCGGCAGCACCGCGAGCAGCGGCGCCTCGGGGAGGCTCACCGCGCTGTTGCCGTCGTCTTGCAGCACGATGTCGTCGCACGCGAGCGCGAGCTCGTAGCCGCCGCCCGAGGCCGTGCCGTTGAGGGCCGCGAGCACGGGCACGCCCGACGCCGACGAGAGCTCCTCGAGGTAGAGCCGCGTCTCGTTGGTGTACTTGCAGAAGTTGACCTTGAAGGGGTGCGTCGAGCTCCCCAGCATGTAGATGTTGGCGCCCGAGCAGAAGATGCGGTCCTTGCCCGAGGTGATGACCACCGCGCGCACGCCGGGGTGCTCGAAGCGCACGCGCTGGATCGCGTCGGCGAGCTCGATGTCGACGCCCAGGTCGTACGAGTTGAGCTTGAGCACGTAGCCGGGGCGCAGGCCGCCCTCCTCGACCACGTCCATCACGACGCGCGCGACCGAGCCCGCGGGGAGGCCGGGCACCGCGGGGAACTCCAGCCGCCAGTGGCGGTACTGCTCGGGCGAGGTCTCGAAGCGTACGGGGGCGTCGGGCGTGCTGTGTTCCATGGCGCGTCGCCGCGGACGCTAAGACGAAGCCGCCGCGCAAGCAAGCGCTACGCCCGCGCGCGGCGCTCGACGCGGCCGTCGACGCGCTGCGATGATCGCCACCCCGCGCCGACGGGTTACAGCCGAGGGGCGCGGCCGCCGTTGAGAGGAAGAGTGGACGACCGAGCGGAGCGCATCGCATGAAGATCCTTGTGGCCGACGACGACCGCACCACGCGGTTGCTCCTGACGAAGACGCTCGTCGCGTGGGGGTACGAGGTGACGGCGGTGGACAACGGCCTCGCGGCCTGGGAGGCGGTGCGCACGGGCGCGTTTCGCGTGCTGCTCACCGACTGGGAGATGCCCGGCATGCACGGCCCCGAGCTGTGCGCGCGCATCCGCGCCATGGGCGGCGCCTACGTCTACCTGATGCTCCTGACCTCGCACGCGTCGTCGCCGTACGTGGTCGAGGGCCTCGAGGCCGGCGCCGACGACTACGTCGCCAAGCCCTTCGACCCGCCGGTGCTGCGCGCGCGGCTCACGGTCGCGCGGCGCCACCTCGCCGTGCAAGACGAGCTCGCGTCGAAGAACGCCGAGCTCGCCCGCGCCAACGGCGAGCTCGCGTACGCCAACAGCGAGCTCGCGCGCATCGCCACCACCGACCCGCTGCTCGACATCGGCAACCGCAGGAGCTTCGAAGACGTCATCGTGCACGCGCACAACACCGCGCGGCGCACGGGCATGGGCTACGGCGACGTGCTGGCCGACATCGACCACTTCAAGCGCTTCAACGACCGCTGCGGGCACACCTTCGGCGACCAGGTGCTGCGCCGCGTCGCGCAGACCCTCGTGGCCTCCCTCGCGGGCGACGGGCAGCTCTTTCGCTACGGCGGCGAGGAGCTCATCGCCGTCGCGCCCGAGCAGACCGCCCTCAGCGTGGCCTCGATCGCCGAGCGGATGCGCGCCTCGGTCGAGGCCGTGCGCCTCGAGCTGCCCACCGGGGCGCTCGCGTCGGTGAGCATCAGCGTGGGCGCGGCGCTCTTCGACCCGCACGAGGCCATCAGCTGCCAGGTGGTGATCGAGTACGCCGACGCGTCGCTCTATCAAGCCAAGCTCCTCGGCCGCAACCGCGTGGTCTGCTGGCCCTTCGACGACGCCAAGCCCCCCCGCACCTCGCAGTACTGACCTACCCCCGCAGCCCGCGCGGCACCACCCGCCGCTCGACGAGCGCGAAGAGGCCCTGCGCCGCGAGGGCCATCAGCGCCGCGGGCACGGCGCCCTCGAGGATCGTCGGCGTGTGCGCGAGGCGGATGCCCGTGAGGATCGGCTCGCCGTAGCCCCCGGCGCCCACCAGCGCGCCGAGCGTGGCGGTGCCGACGTTGATCACCGCCGCGGTCTTGACGCCCGCGAGGATCGACGGCGCCGCGAGGGGGAGCTCCACGCGCCAGAGCATCGCCCACGGGGGCAGGCCGAGCGCCTCGGCCGACTCGCGCAGCGCGGGGGCGATGCCCGTGAGGCCCTGCGCGGTGTTCCGCACCACGGGCAGGAGGCTGTAGACGAAGAGCGCCGCGACCGCGGGCGCCGCGCCGATGCCGACGAGCGGGATCATGAACACCAGCAGCGCGAGCGAGGGGACGGTCTGCGCGAGCCCCACCGCGCCCAGGATCGCCGCGCCCGCGCGCCTGCGCTTCGCCGCGAGCACCCCGAGCGGCACGGCCGCGAGCACCGCTGCCATGAGGGAGAGCGAGACGAGCGCGAGGTGCTCCTTCGTGCGGGCCCACACGCGCGCGGCGCGCCCCTCGCGCGGCGGCGCGGGCGCGGGGCCGACGGCCTCTCGCACGAACGCGGCGGCGACCTC
>JBDHVF010000179.1:0-11712 GCA_039809605.1 Polyangiales bacterium
GGGGCCTCGGAGGCGATGGGCGCGGGCGGCACCGCGGGCGTCGACGACGGCGCGGGCGGGGCGCCCGAGAGCTGCGCGACGAGGGACGAGACGTCTTCACCGGGCTCGCCGAAGATGGCGACGGGCTGACCGAGCTTCGCGACGGCGCCCTCGGGCACGAGGCGCTTGAGCAGCGTGCCCTTGTCGAAGCTGCGGAACTCCATCGTGGCCTTGTCGGTCTCGACCTCGGCGAGCAGGTCGTCGACGGCCACGGCGTCGCCCTCGCTCTTCGCCCAGCGGACGAGGGTTCCTTCTTCCATCGTGGGCGACAGCTTGGGCAGTTCGATCACTCTGGCCATGGGCACTCCGTGTCAGTACGCGAGCAGGGCGCGGACGCCACGCACCACCGTGTCGGTCGAGGGGATCGTGAGGTCCTCGAGCTTCTTGTTGTAGGGCATGGGCGCGTCGCGCCCCGTCACCCGGAGCACGGGCGCCCTGAGGGCCCCGAAGGCCTCGCGCTGCACGCGGTCGACCACCTCGGCGCCGACGCCGCCGAAGGGCCACGACTCCTGCACGACGAGGCAGCGGCCGGTCTTCTCGACGCTGGCGATGATGGGCGCGTGGTCGAGCGGGCGCAGGCTGCGCAGGTCGATCACCTCGCACTCGACCCCCTCGCCCGCGAGCGCGTCGGCGGCCGCGAGCGCCGCGAGCAGCATCTTGCCCCAGGTGACCACGGTGACGTGCGCGCCCTCGCGCTTGACCTCGCTCACCCCGATGGGCACGAGGTGCTCGCCGTCGGGCACGGGGCCCTTGAGCCCGTAGAGCCGCTCGTCTTCGAGCACGAGCACGGGGTTGTCGTCGCGAACGGCGCTCTTCAACAGGCCCTTGGCGTCGGCGGCGGTGGCGGGGCACACGACCTTCACGCCGGGCACGTGGGCGTAGATGCCTTCGAAGCACTGCGAGTGCTGCGCGCCCGTCTGCCGCGCCGCGCCGTTGGGCCCGCGGAACACGATGGGGCAGGTGAACTGCCCCCCCGACATCTGCCGCACCTTGGCCGCGTTGTTGAGGATCTGGTCGAAGGCCACGGCGCTGAAGTTCCAGGTCATGAACTCGACGACGGGGCGCAGGCCCGCCATGGCGGCGCCGATGGCGAGGCCGGCGAAGCCCGACTCGGCGATGGGCGCGTCGATCACGCGCGACGCGCCGAAGCGCTCGAGCAGCCCCTCGGTGACCTTGTACGCGCCCTGGTAGTAGCCGACCTCCTCGCCGACGATGAAGACGCCGAGGTCGCGCTCCATCTCCTCGGCGAGGGCCTCACGCAGTGCCTCGCGGTAGCGCAGCTCACGCATAGGTGTACGCCTCGATGTGTTCCTCGCCCGGCTCGGGGCTCTCGTCGGCGAAGCGCACGGCGTCTTCGACCGCGGCCTCGACCTCGCGCTCGAGGGCGGCGAGCGCGTCGTCGCTCACGCCCGCGGCGCGCAGGGCCTTCTCGGCGTTGGCGATGCTGTCGTTCTTCTTGCGCGCCTCGATCTCGTCGGCCGTGCGGTACTTGCCCGGGTCGCTCATCGAGTGCCCGCGGTAGCGGTAGGTCTGCACCTCGATGAGCGTCGGCAGCGAGAGCGTGCGGGCGCGCTCGACGGCGAGGCCCACGCGCTCGCGCACGCGCAGCACGTCGGTGGCTTCGAAGCGGTCGCGCTCCATGCCGTACGAGAGGGCCTTGAGGCTCACGTCGGAGACCGACATCGTGCGCTCGAGGGGCGTGCCCATCGAGTACTCGTTGTTCTCCACGAGGGTCACGAGCGGGAGCTTCCACAGCGCCGCGAGCGACATGGCCTCGTGGAAGTCGCCGATGCTCACGGCGCCCTCGCCGAGGAAGCACAGCGTGACCTCGTTGCGCCGGCGGTACTTCGACGCGAACGCGCAGCCCGCGGCGAGCGGCACGTGCCCGCCCACGATGCCGTAGCCGCCCATCATGCGCTTCGAGGCGTCGAAGAAGTGCATGCTGCCGCCGAGGCCCCGCGAGCACCCCGTGGCCTTGCCGAAGAGCTCCGCCATGCACGCGCGCGGGGACATGCCGCGGGTGAGGGCGAGGCCGTGGTCGCGGTACGTGCCCACGACGTAGTCGTCGGGCGTGAGCGTCGAGAGGGCGCCCACCGCGCTGGCCTCCTGGCCGATGTAGAGGTGCAGAAAGCCGCCGATCTTGCCCTGGGAGTAGGCCTTCGCGGCGGCCTCCTCGAAGCGGCGGATGAGCAGCATCTGCCGGTAGAGATCGAGCAGCACGTCGTGCTGGTTGCTCACGTTGACCCTCGCGCGCCGGCCGCGGGTGGCCGCGCGCGGCGCGAAGCATAGGGGCACGCGCCTGCGTTTGGAAGCCTCTGTTTTCGAGGCGAGACGAGGGGGAGATCAGAAGCGGACGATGGGCCCGCGGCGCGGGGTGTTCTGCGTGCGGATGACGCCGCCGCCCGCAGCGCCGGAGCCGCTGATGACCTCGAAGAGCTTGTCGAGCACGATGTTGGCGTTGAGGTACACGCGCCAGTCCTGGTAGGGCGCGTAGATGGGGTTGCCGTACGTGCCGTCGCCGTCGAGGATGTTGCGGTAGAGGTAGTAGCCCGCCTCGATCGTGAGCCACGGGTTGGGGTTGTAGTCGAGCCACCCGTAGAAGAGCGTCGACTGGCGCACGTGCGAGTCGGTCGCGCCGACGTTCGCGGCGTTGGCCGTCGCGGGGTTCGTCACGTCGTACGCCCACTGGTGCACCATGCCGAAGAGCAGGCCGGGGCTCCAGTTGCCCCAGGTCTGCGCGGCGATGATGTTCCACGAGAACTGGTCGTGGACGTTGGTCGAGCCGCGGAGCTGGTCGCTACAGTCGATGGTGCTGCCGACGCACGAGAAGTGGTAGGGCCGCTCGCCGCGCACGCCCGCGGTCGTGTACTGCGTGAAGGCGTGCGAGTAGAACGCCTGGCCGATGAGGGCGAACTCGCCGCCGAAGGCGTCGGGCGCCCACGCGACCTGGCCGATCACGCGCGGCGTGAGGATCATCGTGTTGGCGCGCGACTCGACCGAGACCGGGAACGCGAGGCCGCCGGCGATCGCGAGGCGCACCGGGCCGAGGGCCGGCAGGCCCGTGTACCAGAGGTCGAGCGTGGGGTCGCCGAAGCGCGGCTCGTTGAGCGTGCTCGTCGTGTCGGAGTTGGTGAACTCGTAGTTGAAGTCCCACCGCGCGCGGAGCTGAAACGTGCGGCTCAGGCGGTAGCGGGGGCGCAGCGAGACGTTGAGGTCGGCGGTCGACGCGGCGTCGCCGCTCAGCGTGTAGTTCCGGTCGAAGAACGAGCCGTTGGCGGTCGTGGTGATCGAGAGCTGCGACGCGGCCCAGGGCGTGGGGCGCGGCGCGGGTGCGGCCGCGGGCGCGGGCGTGCTCGACGACGAGGGCTGCTGCTGCGCGAGCGCGGTCGCGGGCACGAGGCCGGCGATCAGCGCCGCGGTGACGAACCTTCTCATGGACTTCATGGCTCCCTACAGCACTGGTTGCGAACGCCGCTCCGGGGGGCGCGAAACGCGCCGCGTCTCGTCACACGAACGCCCGACGGTTGTCAACGACGCTCGTCGGCGCGCGCGCGGGGCAGCGACGAGGGCGTTGCGCAAGAAGCGGGCCGCGTGCGGCGGGTCGTGTTGCGCGGGCGAAGCGCAGGGAAAAGCGATGGGTGAGGTGGGCGAGGGGACGGGGCGTCAAGGTCCTAACGGCGGCGGTGGGTACCGCGCTAACCGTCGGAGCCCGAGTCGTTGGGGGGGATGCGGCTCCCGAGGTAGAGCAGGCCCCCGAGGAGCGCGAGGACGATCACGACGCCGAGGATCTTGGCCCAGAGCATGTCAGTCGCCCCGGCCCTTGAGCACGAGCAGGCGGAAGTCGGCGAAGCCTGCCTGGGCGCAGGTGTAGAGCACCTCGAAGACGGTGCGCGAGGGCAGGCCCTGGTCGGCGATGATGGCGACCTCGCCGCGGAACTCGCTGTTCGAGCGCTGCGACATCGCGCGCTGCACCTGGAGCTGGTCGCGCATGTTGTCGGCGAGAGGGTTGATGAGCAGGCCCGTGCCGCCGCCGCGCTTCATCGCCGGGTCGACGAAGCCGTTGCGGAGCGCGGCGACGAACCGCCCGTTCACCGAGATCGACACGCGCGACACGATCACCTGGAGGGCGTTCGAGGGGCTGGTGTTGATCGTCGAGTGGGGCAGGCGCAGGTCGTCGCCCTGGGGGATGTTCGCCGACGAGGACGACAGCGATTTGAGGAGGAACACGAGGATGATGGTCATCATGTCCATCATCGGCACGACGTTGAGGTCCTCGGCGACGTGCTCGTGCTTGTTGCGGCGCTTGCGGCGGTTGACCTCCCGCAGCATCGCGACCATCGAGGCTTTCTCGGCGTGGGCAGGCGCGGTCATCGAGCGGGGCTCCTTCGGGGGGCCACGGGGTCTCAGTTCCTCAGCACGCCGAGGGTGACCTCGGGGAAGAGGCAGTCGGTGTTCGAGAAGTCGCCGCCGCGGCCGTCTTCGGCGATGCGGCACGCGCCGGGGCGCGACTCGCGCACGGCGTCGATGGTCTTGACCAGCACGCCGTAGGGGATGTCACCGTTCGGCGAGACGTTGATCGAGTGGTCGTTCGCGACCTCGGTCGCCCACTGCCGCCGGATCGCCACCATGCACTGCGTGAGGGCGGCGAAGTCCTGCGTGTGGCCGTCCTGGTCGGGGCGGTTGGTGTTGGGCACCGTGACCGACGCGGCGCCGACGGTGGTGCAGCCGGGCATGAGGAAGCCGCCGCCCGCGCCCACGATGTAGCCCGTGGGCGAGATCTTCACGGTGATGTTGAGGCGCTCCTGCTGCGGCGTGGGCGACGGCCGGTTCGAACTCGACGGCGCGGGCACGGGGATCGTCGCCGTGAACACCGTCGCGATCGTCGCGAGCAGGAACATCAGCACGTTCATGATGATGTCGAGGAACGGGATGATGTTCAGCTCGCCGCCGCCCTCCTCGGGGCCGACGTCGCGGCCTTGCGAGCGCTTGGCGATGATCGCGTACTGGGCTGCGGTGAACTTCGGGGGCATCGGGTGGACCTCGCGTGCGGTAGCGACCGCGTCACCCCTGCGGGCGGCCCACCGTGAGCAGGTTCTGGAGCTTCGAGACGTTGAGCTCGAGGTCCGCGAGGATGCGCTTCTTCCACTCGCTGAGGAGGAGGTGCGCGACCATGCACGCCACCGCGATGCCGAGGCCGAGCGCGGTGTTGTTCATGGCCTCGGAGATGCCGCGCGCGAGGAGCTGCTGGCGGCGGCCCGGGTCGCTCACGCGGTCGAGCGCGCCGAACGTGTGGATGAGGCCGAGGATCGTGCCGAGGAGGCCGAACAGGGTGGCGATGTTGGCGAGCGACCACAGCGAGTTGATGCGCTTCTCGACCGTGGGTTCGACGTCCATCATCTGCTCCTCGATCGCGGTCACCACGGCCTCCTCGCCGCGGTTGACCTGCGTGAGGCCCGCGCGGAACACCCGGAACACCGGGAAGTCGCCCGCCTCGCAGAGCTTCACCGCGCGGTCGATGTTGCCGGCCTGCACGAGCTTGCGCACCTGCGCGAGCAGCTCCTTGTTGTTCACCCGGAACTTCGTGAAGAGGAAGATCACCCGCTCCGCGATGATCGCGAGCACGATGATCGACACGAAGAGGTTCACGAAGAAGGGCCAGCCGAGCTTCTCGTAGAGACCCGCGAGACCCACCGCCTCCTGCTGATGTTCGGCGCCCGTCTGCTGGGCCAGCAAGAGCAACTGCACAAGCGTCGACTGCATCGTCCCTTCCGCTCCTTACTTCGTCACCGAACCGATGAGGGTCCTCTCGTGATCCGGGGGAACCTATCCCAACCCGTGCGCCGCGTGAAGCACCTCGTGATGCCCGCCGCGCCGAGGACCGTCCGACACACTGGCACCCGCCTTGTCGAAGCCCTCCGCTGCGTCTCGGAGTGGCGCCCACCGGATGCCAGAGCGGCGGGACCGTAGCCCGCGCGAAAGCGCGATGTCAACCACTCACGCGGCCACTGCCGTACGCGCGCGACGATGAGAACCAACCGCGTCCACGCGGTGTCATGACGTACCATGCGCCGCGGGTGGTCTGACGGTCTTGCGACGCGCGGAGAGGGGCCGCGCGGCCACGCCAGCGACACGCCGTCCGCACGTGCGCACTCGCGCGAAGTACCTGAGAAAATGCCCTCGCGCGCAATCTCGGGGGCGATGTTGACACCCCCCGACTCGCCGGTATCATCGCGCTCGTCTGTTGCACCCCGAGACGCTGCGCGCTCGCTGGTCCATGGCCCGCGAGAGCTCCGCTCCACCGAGTGTCGGTGGCTCTGTGGACCGCGCACGCGTCGGTCGCTTCGAACCCCTCGCGGCTGTTCGATCGGGCGCTCTCGCTGCACTTCTGCTGCGAGGCGGTCCACCGATCGTGAGCCTCGCGGAGCGAGGCGGCGGAACCGAGTGACGATGCGAAATGCACTGGAACCGGAAGCCGCGGGTCGTGTAGAGGATCAACGCGCCCGCGCTGCGGCGGGTGGTTGGTGCCGCGAGGCGTAGCGCTTGCGGTCGGTGAAGGACGCCACCAGGTCGCCCGGCGGGTGCCGGGCAAGCTTCGATGCTCTGAGGAGGAATCCGCGATGTTGCACAGTCTGGGTCAGCACTTCAAGGAGGGCGGCTGGGGCATGTGGCCCATCGTCTTCTGGGCCGTGTTCGTGATCGCGATCACGGTCGAGCGGGCGATGTACCTGTTCAAGTCGTCCATCAACAAGGATGCGTTCCTGTCGAACGTTCAGAAGTGCATCCTCGCGGGCGATGTGGGGCGGGCGATCAAGCTCTGCTCGAGCGCCCAGGCTCCCCTCGCGCGCATCGTCAAGGCGGGCCTCATGAAGGTCAACCGCCCCGACGCCGAGGTGCAGGCGGCGATGGACGAGGCCGCGCTGCGTGAGCTGCCGAAGATCGAGCACCGCACCGCGTACCTCGCGCTGCTCTCGAACCTCGCCATGCTCTCGGGCCTCCTCGGCACGATCACGGGCCTCATCGCGGCCTTCGGCGCGGTGGGCGGCCACGGCGACGGCGGCCCCACGATCGACCCCGCCCGCAAGGCGGAGCTCCTCGCGGGCGGCATCTCCGAGGCCATGAACTGCACGGCCTTCGGCCTCATCGTCGCGATCCTCGGCCTCATCGGCTTCGCCCTCCTCAACGGCAAGACGCAGGCGCTGGTCGACGACATCAACGAGGCGACCGTGCAGGTGCTCAACCTCGTGACGAACAACCGTTCGAAGATCAACGTCGCGGGCGCCAAGGACGCGGGCTGATCACCGCGACCGCAGGGCCCGTCGGGGCCCGATGCCAACGGAGGCGATGACAGATGGGTGGCGTCTCAGTCGATAGCGGCGGCGGTGGTGGCGGCAAGAAGTCCGTCGACGCGCAGATCAACATGGTCCCGATGATCGACCTGCTGGTCTCGTGCATCGCGTTCCTGCTCATGACCGCCGTGTGGACCCAGATCGGCTCGCTGCAGGCGCAGCAGCCGCGCGGCGCGCCCGCGCCTGATCAGCCGCAGGATCAGCCGCAGGATCAGCTCAAGGTCCAGATCTCCCCCACGGGGCTCCGCGTCGGCGTCAATGCGACCGACATGCGGGACATCAACAACGGCCCGCAGCGCTTCGACGAGCTCAAGCGAATGCTCGACGAGCGCCACCGGGCCAACCAGCAGAATCGCGAGGTCTGGCTCCAGCCCGACGGGGCCGTGCCCTACCAGGAGATCATCCGGGTGATGGACACGGTCTACGAGGTCTTCGGTACGGCCTCTCACGATGGCACCACGATCCGGTTCCTGTAACCGATCGAGCACCTGAGCGAGGACCCCGATGCCCGTCAGCAAGCCCGGCAAGATGCCTCACAAGACCGGTCCCCTCGGCCGCCCCGTGGCCGCGAAGCCGGTGCTCTTCCACGCCCTGCCCCTGCAGTTCGCGCAGAAGCGCCTGCGCGGCGGCGGGCACAAGGGCGTGAACGCCGACCTGAACCTCACGTCGATGATCGACTACCTGGTCATCACCGTGGTGTTCCTCCTCTCGCAGTTCGGCACGCAGCAGCAGATCCAGTCGTCGGCGAACCTCGAGGTGCCGCAGGTGCCCCACGCCGACGCGCTCATCAGCGCGCCGATCATCTCCATCTCCGACCAGGCCGTGCTCATGGACGGCCAACGCATCACCACGCCGCGCGAGCTCGCGGGCGTGACCGACCGCATCGACCGGCTCTACGAGCGCCTCGACCAGGCCAAGCGCGAGTTCCCCGTGCTGCACCCGGGCGAGACCTTCCAGGGCGACATCGTCTTTCAGATCGACCGCCGCGTGAGCTGGAACGTGATCAAGACCGTGGCGCGCACCTGCGCGCAGGCGGGCTTCACGCGCCTCAACTTCGCCGTGACCAAGGGCAACGCCAGCGCGACGAACGAGTGAGCCCTCCACGCGGTCTACACTCGCGCGAGGTGCACGTTGGCAGCCGACCCTTCTCCCCCCAGTGACCACGAGCCCGGAGCGCCGCACCGCGGGATGATCCCCCGCGGCGAGCTCGACTTCCTCCCGAAGATCAAGTGGCGCTTCTGGGCCCCCGTGCTCGCGGTGGTGATCGCCTTCCCCGCCGTGTGGCTCTTTCTGCGCGGCCGCGAGCTCGAAGCGCGACGCGCCGAACTCCTCCGCGAGCACGCCGCGCTCACGAGCCCGCTCGCGGGCGAGTACAACCGCGCGCGCGACCGCATCGAGGCCGCCGTCCTCCAGTCGGTGGGGCCGTACCAGGGCGACCTGCGCGACCCGACGCTCACGTGGGAGGCGCTCTCGCGCGAGCCCGTGCTCTACGCGCGCACGCGCCTCGGCGAGATCCACGACCGCGGCGACCTCGCGGCCTCGGTGCGCCACCGCTACGCCGACCAGCTCATGGCCTGCCTCGGGCTCGAGCTCGCGTGGGCGCGCGAGCTCTTCGACAAGGGCGCGTTCCTGCGGCCGTCGTACGTCGACACGGTGCGCGGCGCCGACACGCCCGAGCGCGTCGCGGCCCTGCGCGCCGACCTCATCGGCCGCATGAGGCGCGACCGCGAGCTCATCGAGTCCGACCTCCGCCGACGCTACCTCGTGGTGGCCGTCGACGAGGCGCGGCTCTCGATCGAGGGGCCCACGCGCGTGTACGTCTACGACCTGCGCGACGGCCGCCCCCTGCTGCGCGCGCGCGCCGAGGGCAACGACCTCGTGCTCGTGCCCTTTCGCATCGCGGGCCTGCCCGCCCCGCCGCAGGGCGCGCCTCGCGGTCGTGCGCCCACCGTGAGCCAGCACGACTGCTCGGTCGCCAACGGGGTGCGACGCGCCCTCGGCGTGCCCGTGATGGGCCTCACCCACGGCCCCGAACCCGCGAGCACCGAGCCCGAGACCGTCGACGCCGCGACCGCGTCGAGCGACGCGTCGAGTCCCCGCGACTGACGCACCCCGTGCCGAATGCTTGACGCCGTCTCGCGAACGTCTGACGTTCACGGGCCGTGACCGTCGGCGGGCCGCAGAGGGTTCGTGCCCCTCGTTCGCGGCCCGCCTCCCAGGAGCGCACCGTGCAGAACCAGCCCGACTTCGATGCGCTCCGCGCGCGCCTTCGCGATCACGTGACGCGCAACAAGCTCAAGAGCTCGTCGCGGCGCGAGCTCATCCTCGAGACGCTCGCGGCGATGGGCAGGCACATCACCGCCGAGGAGCTGCTCCGCGCGGTGCGCGACCGCGACGCGCGCATCGGCGCGGCGACCGTCTACCGCACGCTGCGGGTCTTTCAAGAGAGCGGCATCGTGGCCGAGCGCCGCTTCGAGGGCGGCGCGACGCGCTTCGAACTCGTGGGCGAGCACCACGACCACCTCATCTGCACGTCGTGTGGGACGATCGTCGAGTTCGAGGACGACGCGATCGAGCGCGAGCAGAGCCGCGTGGCCTCGGCGCACGGCTTCGAGCTGCGCTCGCACCGCCACGAGCTCTACGGGATCTGCGGCGCGTGCCGCAAGGCGCAGCGCAAGGCCGCCACGCGCCAGTGACTACACCAGCCGGATCGGCAGCGGCATGAACAGCAGCAGGAAGCACACGAGCGTGAACACCGCCACGCGGCGCCTCGCGGGCGAGAGGGGCTCGTCGCCCGTGGGCGGGTGACGGTCGCCCGAGACGCGCATCACGCCGCGCGAGAGCAGCGACCACATGCACCACACGACCGCGGGCGTGAACGCCGAGCCGTCGCGGTGCGCGGCCGGCGTCGTGCGCCACACCCACAGCGCGATGCCCGCCGCGAGCGCGAGGAGCGCGTACGAGACGTGGCGCGACCAGCGGTCCTGCCGTACGCCGAAGAGCGCGTACGCCACGTGGCCCCCGTCGAGCTGCCCGATGGGCAGGAGGTTCATCATCGTGACGAAGAAGCCCGCCCAACCCGCGAACGCCACCGGGTGCAGCCACACGTCGTGGCCCGCCGGGATGGGGCCGCACACGAGGCGCTTGAGCGCGAGGTAGAGCAGCGAGTCGCCCTCGACCAGCACGCCCGTTCGCCCCGCGACGGGCTCGACGTTCGAGAGCGCGAGGCCCACGAGCGTGACCGGCACCGCCACCGCGAGGCCCGCGAGCGGCCCGCCCGCGCCGATGTCGACGAGCGCGTCGCGCGTTCGAATGCGCCCCCGCATCGCGATCACCGCCCCCATCGTGCCGAACAGGTTGGGGAACGGGATGAACATCGGCAGGCTCGCGCGGACGCGGTGCCTGCGCGCCATGAGGTAGTGCCCGAACTCGTGGCAGAGCAGGATCGTCAGGAGCGGCAGCGCGAAGACCCAGCCCTTGCCCATCGCCCACGCGAGCGCCCGGACCGCCGGGACGAGCCCCTCGGCGCGCCGCTGGGCGAAGAAGTCGAGGGGCTCGCGCTGGAGCACCTGCCCCGCGCCCACGTAGAACGTGCTGCCGACCGTCGTCAGAAAGAGCGCGAGCGGGAGCCGCCAGCGCAGGGGCTCGGGCGCGTCGGGCGCGTCGGACTCGGCGTGAGGGCCGCTCGCGTCGGGCGGGCTGATGTTCTCTTCTGGGGGCAACGCAGGGCTCCGTGGGCGACGCGTGTTCTACACGACCCCGCGGCTTCCATCGAGGATCCGCGCGACCTCTTCGAGCAGTCGCGAGAGACGCGCGTCGACGCGACCCAGCTCCGTCTCGACCACCGCGCCCCCTCGCTCCACCGAGGCGTCGCCCGTGACCATGGTCTCCGCGCCCTCCATGCCCTCGGGCAGCCACCCTCGGGCCTCGCGCCCCGCGACCGCGACGTCGTCGGGATGCACCCGCAGCACCACGACGCTCGCGCGGCGCATGCGGGCCATCGCGCGCGAGGTCACGTCGCGCAGCACCTCGGGGCCCGCCGCGGCCTCGCGGCCCAGCACCGCGCGCGCGACCTCGCAGGCCAGCGCGATCACCGCGGGCTCCTCGGCGTGGAGCGCCCGCGCGTACGCCGCCTGCGCGGCGACGATCCACGCCGCGTACTCGACCCGGGCCTCGTCGCGCGCCCGCGCGCGGATCGCGTCGGCCTCGCGCTCGGCCGACTCGATGAGGCCCCGCGCCCGCGCGCGCGACGCGTCGAGCGCGAGGGCGTCGGGGCGCGCGCCGAGACGCCGCAGCCCGCCGGTCACGTGGCGTCTCCGAGCGAGAG
>JBDHVF010000180.1:0-11657 GCA_039809605.1 Polyangiales bacterium
ACCAGCGAGCCCATGGACTCCGGCGTACCCCGGGCGGCGACGGACACGCCCTCGGACGACCATGACGCCTGCGCACGCGCTCCGCCGTCTTCATGCCAATCGTCGGATCTCCGGGCGCCGTGAGCACGATCGGAAACTCACCCTGGGGAGCCGCTCCCGAGGCGTGTTCCCGTCGCGAGACACTCGCGGGGAGCCGTCAGCAGTTCATCTCGACGGTCGACCCGTTGAGCTTCACGCTGCCCGCGAAGTCGCCCGTGGCGCCCGAGCCCTCGATGTGCACCGAGGCGCCGTTGATCTTGATGGCGCCGTCCTTCAGCGTCATGTCGCCGGCGGTGATGGTGGTGGTGGGCCCCGACGCGTTGAGCGTCGCGCCCGCCTGCACGTTGATGGTCGCCGCGTCGAGCGTGATGACCGAGCCCGCGAGCGTGATGGTGGCGCCCGCGCCCGTGGTGATGGTCACCGTGCCCGGCACCATCTCGACGTACGAGCTCCCCGAGTCGAAGCGCACCTTGGCGGGCGCCTGGCCCGTCATCGTGTCGGGCACCATGGTGAAGTCGCTCGACCCGCCGACGCTCACGGTGAACTTCTCCGTCGCGTCGATCGAGTCGGTGCCCGTCACGTGCTTGCTCGCGCCCGCGGGGCCGTTGACGGTCACGTCCTGGTTGCCGTCGACCACGAGGCAGTCGTAGCCGCCCTGGATCGTCGCCCAGCGCTGGTTCTGGACGGTGATCTCCTCCTTGCCCACGACGGTGACGGTGCGGTCGCCGCCCACGTTGATCGTCTGGTCGATGTCGACCGTGAGGGTCTGGTTCTGGTGCACCGTGGCCGTCTGGTTCTGGTCGACGGTGAGGGTCTGGTTCTGGTGCACCGTGACGGTCTGGTCGAGGTCGACGGTCTCGGTCTGCTGGCCGTGCACCGTGTTGGTCTGGTTGGCGTTGACCGTCGTCGAGTGGTTGTTCTTCACCAGCTCGTTGAAGTCCTTCTGGGCCTGGAGGTAGACCTCCTCGCCGTCGGCCTGGTCTTCGAAGCGCAGCTCGTTGTAGCCGCCGCCGCCGGGCGTGCTGTTGGTGCGCAGCACGCTCTTGGTCTTGGCCTCGGGCAGCGGGTACGGCGGCGTGCTCTCGGCGTTGTAGACGCAGCCGGTGATCATGGGCCGGTCGGGGTCGCCCTCGAGGAAGGTCACGATGACCTCCATCCCGATGCGCGGCACGAACACGAAGCCCCACTGGCCGCCGCCCCACGCCTGCGACACGCGGATCCAGCACGAGCTCCGGTCGTCGTAGTCGCCGAGGCGGTCCCAGTGGAACTGCACCTTGATGCGCCCGTGCTCGTCGACGTGGATCTCCTCGCCCGGAGGGCCCACCACGCGCGCGGTCTGCGACCCGTGCACGATGGGCCTCGGCGTGACCCTGCGCGGGCGGTACGGCCCCGACGCGTCGATGACCGCGAAGGTGTTGTGGTAGCGGTCGCGCGGCGCGTCGGGCATCTCGTCGAGGTGGGTCTCGCGCAGCGCCTCGGGCGCCACGCCGAAGTGCTCGACGTGGGTGACCACGTAGCGGCGGTTGAGCTCCCCGCGGCCGTGGTCGCCGAGTGCGAAGGTGTAGCCCGGGGTGAACGCCGTGACGTTGCCGCGCCCGCGGCCTGTGCGCTCCCAGGTGCGGTGCTCCTGGTTGCGCACCTGCGCGAGGCGCGCGCCGTCGTGCTTGTTGTACACGCGCGACGAGTACTCGTTGATGGTGTAGCGCGCGGGGTAGTCGTAGACCTCGCGCGTGCCCGGCGCCGAGGGCTGCGAGCGCGTGACGCTCACCCACGCCGAGGGGTGCGTGAAGTCGTAGTCGCGCAGCGTCACGCCCGTGGGCGCCATGAGCCGGCCCCAGTCGAAGCGGCGCACGGTCTCGAGCGAGGCCGTCTCGGTGCCGGGGCCCATCACGGGCACCTCGCCGCCGTCCATCGTGGCCGCGGGGTGAAACGAACGCGCGTCGTCGACGAGCACCAGCGCCTCGGTCTCGCCGTCGTGCGCGAAGTAGAACCCGATGCCCTCGTCTTCGAGAAGGCGCATGACGAACGCGAGGTCCGACTCGTGGTACTGCACGCAGTACTCGCGCTCGGGGTAGGTGCCCGTGGTCTCGTCGCGCAGCGTGCCGGTGTAGGCGCCCGCGTCGCGCAGCACCTCCTTCACGATGTCGCGCGCGCTCTTGTGCTGAAAGATGCGCGAGTTCACGCGCTGCGAGAGGCGCCAGAGGTCGGGCACCACGTGGACGCGCGCGAGCCGCGCGCGGTCGGTCGAGCCGAGGTCGTCGACCTGGCGCACGAGCCCGCAGATGCGCCGCACGTGGCCGCCGCGCGCGAGCCCGATGGCGCAGAGCTTCTCGAGCATCGAGTCGGGCGTCGCGTGAAGGTCGTCGGTCGCGAGGTCGACCACCGCTTCGTAGAGCTCCGAGAGCCCCTCGCTCGCGCGGAGCTGCAAGATACGCCACGCGGGCCCTTCACCCGCCACCTCGAACGCGAAGTTCACCTCGGGGAGCGTCGTGCCGAGCATCGCGCCCAGCACCGTCGTCGCTGCTGTCATGGGAGCACCACCTCAGGCCGGGGAGAGTACACGCGGTCTGCGCTGGCAATCACCGTGCCCGGCGATTTCT
Source organism: Polyangiales bacterium (assembly GCA_039809605.1). GTDB lineage: Bacteria > Myxococcota_A > Polyangia > Polyangiales > CAISKJ01. The sequence goes on from JBDHVF010000180.1 coordinate 2,640, forward strand.
TCGAGGCGGTACTACGCCCGACCGGGGAAGGCCTTGCGACGGGCTTCGAGCAGCTTGTCGATCATGTCCTGCGGGAGAGGTTGAGGACCTCCCCAGACGGCGGCGTGCGACGCGATGGTGGCGAGGTGCTCGACGAGCTCGACGCGCAGGTACGCCTGCTCGACGTCGTCGCCCCAGGCGAAGACCCCGTTGCCCGCGACGAGCACCGCGTCGAACTTCGCGAGAAAGGGCTCGAGCGCGGCCACTGCGGGCGCGCCCGGCGCCGCCAGCGGAACGAGCGGGATGCGCGTGCCGAGCGACACGACGGCCTCGGGCAGAAAGCTCACGAGCTCGCGGCCGCTCACGCCGAGCGCGGTGGCGAAGGGCGGGTGCGCGTGCACCACGGCGCCCACGTCGGCGCGCGCGCGGTAGACCGCGAGGTGCATCGCGAGCTCCGAGAAGACCTTGCCCTTGCCGCCCGTCTGCCGCCCCGCGGCGTCGGTCACCACGAGCCCGTCGGCGCGCACGAGCTCCTTCGAGGTCGCCGTGGGCGTGCACACGAGGCGGTTGGGCGCGACGCGCGCTGACACGTTGCCGTCGTGGTTGGCCACCCACCGCCGCGCGGCCATGCGCTCGCAGGCGCGCGCGATCTCGTCGCGTACGCGGGCCTCGTTCATGCGCCGTCACCGTCGACGGAGTCCACGACCCCCACGATCACGTCTTGAATCGCGAGCTTGTCGGTGGGCTTGAGCCCGAAGACCTGCCGCGCCCCGTTGCCCTCGGCGTTGATGAGCACGAGGTCGCCGGTGCCCGCCTGCGCGCGGTCGACGGCGACGAAGACCTCGCCCGCGCGCTGCCCCTTCGCGTCGACGGGCTCGCAGAGCAGGAGCGTCTGCGCGTCGTACGACGGGTGGTGCACGGTCGCGGTGAGCGTGCCGACCACGCGCGCGAGCTTCATCGCCCCCTCGCGTCGTCGCGGCCTCGCAGAAAGCCCGCGCGCTGGTCGTCGCGCCACGCCTCGTCGACGAGCCCCACGATGGCGGCGTCGACGGGCACGAAGGCCTCTTCGAGCGCCAGCGCGGCCTCGCGCGCGCCGACGAGAAAGACCACCTCGCCCTCGCCCGCGCTCACGGTGTCGGCCGCGACGATGGGCGCGCCCACGGCCTTGCCCGTGGCGTCGACGGGCTCGACCACCAGCAGCCGGACCCCGCCGAGCCCCTGGTATTTCTGCGTCGCGACGCAGGTGCCGATCACGCGCCCGAGGTACATGCGCGGGCGGTTAGAACCCGCCGCGCGCCCCCTTGTCAAGCGCCGCGATCAGCGCCGCGGGAGCGTGTGGAGCACCGGGCCGGTGGGCTGGTCCTCGCGGTGCCAGCCGCCGTCGAGGGCCATCGTGGCCGCGTCGCCGGGGCACTGCGCGTAGCACTGGGCCACGGCGGTGAAGCACAGCCGCTCGCAGCCCCGCGGGTTCTCGCGCGAGCAGCGGTTCAGGCACGCGCGCATGGTGCCGTCGCACTCGGAGATGCACCGCACGGGGTCGTTGCTGCGCGGCTGACCGTTGGGCCCCACGGGCACCGGCACGGGCACCGCGGGGCCCGGCGCATGCCGCGGGGCGATGCGGCGCGGCCTGCGCTGCGCGAGGCGGTCGGCGTCGGGCATCACCTGCACGAAGCCCGCGGCGCCCAGCAGCACCGACGCGATCAGGAACAGCGGCTTCATGCGCGCATCGCACCACCGACCCCGCGCAACGTCAACGCCGCAACCGTTGCCGGCGCGTGGGGGTCGAGTGACCATCGGAGCCTCCCACCGGGCAGAGCATTGACCACACGCCCACGCGGTTTTCATGCGCGTGCGGAGCGCTCCGCCCATGGCCCGTTCCGCGCAAGGCCCGCACCCTTCGGATCACCAGCGGTGCGGCGCTTGACGCTGCGAGACGGTTTCTGGTGGCATACGCCCGAGGCACGACCCCGATGAGCATCGCACACGGTTTGTTCGACGAGACGCGCGACGGAGAGCAGCGCTCGCTCGCCCGCGACGACCGCGGCGCGATCATGGTGATCGGCGTCTTCATGGCGATGCTGGTCACGGGGTTCCTCTATTACATCGTCGGCATCGGCAACACGCTGGTGTACCGCGAGCGGCTTCAAGACGCGGCCGACGCGATCGCGTTCTCGGGCGCGGTGGTGCACGCGCGCGGCATGAACCTCATCGCGATGATCAACATCGTGCTGCTGATCCTGATGACGATCTACCTCGCGCTCCGGCTCGTGGAGCGCGCGGTGTTCGGCCTCGTGGTCGCGTGCGGATCGATCCTCATCCTGGTGTGCGGCGAGGCCGTGCCCGCGCTCGAGGCCGCCGACCGCATCCTGGTGAACATCGTCGAGACGTACGCGCGCACGATCCTCCAGCCCGCGCTCCAGCTCGGTCACAGCGCGCAGGAGATCATCAAGAACACCTTCCCCGGCATCGCGCAGGGCCGGGTGCTCACGAGCACGCTGAGCGGCACGTACAGCCCGCCCGCCACGAGCGGGCTCCTTTTGCCGGTGGTGCCCTACCGCACGCTCCCGGTGGCGCCCATGCCGCTCGAGCAGAACCCCCGCGGGCTCTGCATCCGGGCCGGGCGCAACATCGGCGAGGCGCTCACGTTCCCGCTGTCGTTCTTCTCGTTCCTCTCGCCGTTCCGAAGCCTCGTCTCGGGGTGGATCGGCCGCATCATCGGCACCTCGCTCTGCCCGCCCGACCGCCCGAGCTGGCGCAACTACGACATGGACTACGGCAGCGGCGACTGCACCGACGGCATGCCCGGCCAGGACTGCGAGTACGTGCAGCTCCGCGGCGTGGCGATCGCGTCGCGCACGCCCTTCGACAACAACGTCCGCGGGGTGAACGTCGCCACGCTCGGGCGCGGCGTCGGCGGCGGGGCGCTCGGGTCGTTCGAGGCCTTCACGCACGTCGGGCTCGCGCAGGCCGAGTACTACTACGACGGCGACGAGGACCGCGACGAGTGGGCCTTCCACATGTACTGGCGCGCGCGCTTCCGCAGGGTGCGGCTGGGCGGCGCCGTGTCGAGCATCCCCGGGCTGAGCCTCGCCACGGGCCTGATCGACCGGATCATCGTGCACTGATGCGCCGCGAGAGCGCGGGGCCGAACCCTTTTCACCGACAGCAAGGACGTCGAATGAGAACCTGGATGAGAACGCTGCTCGTGGCCGCGGTCGCGCTCGGAGGCGCCGCGTGCTCGACACCCGACAACGGCCTCGGCGGCGGCGGCGGCCAGGGCGACCGGCCCAACGGCGCCGCGTGCGCCGGCAACGGCGACTGCGTGAGCGGCGTGTGCAACGCCGGCTTCTGCCAGTCGACCGCCAACGGCATGGGAGGGGGCAACGGCGCGGCCTGCACCACGGGCTCCGAGTGCGGCAGCGGCTACTGCGTGATGGGCAGCTGCCAATCGACGCCCAACGGCATGGGCCGCCGCAACGGCGTGCCCTGCTCGGGCAACGCCGAGTGCGCGAGCTCCATCTGCGCCAACGGCGTGTGTCAGTCCACGGCGGGCGGCATGGGCCGCCCCAACGGCATGGCTTGCGGGTCGGGCTCCGAGTGCGGCAGCGGGATCTGCGGCGGCGGCGTGTGCCAGGGCGCGGCGGGCGAGCACCGCAAGGCCGACGGCGAGGCGTGCCGCGGCAACGACGAGTGCGCGAGCGCGAACTGTAGCGACGGCGTCTGCCGCCCTGCGAGCGGCGGCGGCGGCCGGCCCAACGGCTCGACGTGCTCGACCAACCGCGACTGCGCGAGCGCCAACTGCAGCGCCGGCGTGTGTCAGCCCCCCGGCGGCATGGGCCGCCCCAACGGCACCACGTGCAGCGCCCCCTCGGAGTGCGCGAGCGGCTACTGCGTGAGCGGCGTGTGCTCGGCCACGCCCGGCGGCACGGGCATGCGCCCCGTGGGCTCGCCGTGCGACTCGGCCGACCAGTGCGTGAGCGGCGTGTGCACCGACGGCATGTGCCGCGCGCCCGGCGGCATGGACGGCGGCATGAGCGACGCCTCGGCCGACGTGGGCGACGCGCGCACCGACCGTCCGCGCCACGACGCGGGCACCGACGCCGACGACCTCAACCCCGACAGCTCGGTGCCGGGCGAGATCTGCCGCAACGGCTTCGACGACAACATGAACGGCCAGGTCGACGAGGGCTGCGAGTGCTACGTCGGCCAGCGGCAGTACTGCTACCCCGGCAACCCGGCGCACGCCGGCGTCGGGCCCTGCGTGTGGGGCTCGCAGATGTGCACGGGCACGGGCGGCGCGCAGTCGGTGGGCACCTGGGGCGCCTGCACGGGCGCGGGCAGCCCCGCGGCGACGGAGGCCTGCGACGGCAACGACAACAACTGCAACCGCGAGGTCGACGAGGGCTGCGCGTGCACGCCGGGCATGACCCGCATGTGCTACGCGGGTCCGGCGGGCACGCTCAACATGGGCGTCTGCCGCGCGGGCACGCAGACCTGCCTCGCGGGCCGCACGTGGGGCCCGTGCCAGGACCAGTTCCTGCCGGTGATCGAGCGCTGCGACCGCATCGACAACGACTGCGACGGCATGATCGACGAGGGCTGCCACTGCACCATCGGCGAGACGCGGAGCTGCTACACGGGCCCCGCGGGCACCGAGGGTCACGGCGTCTGCGCGAGCGGCACGCAGATGTGCACGGCCAACCCCGACGGCACGTCGGACTGGGGCCGCTGCGTCGGCGCCACGACGCCCAACGCCGCCGAGGAGTGCGACGGCCGCGACAACAACTGCAACGGCCAGATCGACGAGGGCTGCTCGTGCACGCCGGGCATGACCCGGTCGTGCTTCAACGGCGACCCCGACGCGGCCGGCGTGGGCATCTGCCACGCGGGCATCATCACGTGCCTCGCGAGCGGGCGCTGGAGCGACTGCACCGGCGCGGTCAACCCCACGGCCGAGACCTGCAACGGCCTCGACGACGACTGCGACGGCGAGGTCGACGCCGACTGGTGCGTCTGCCGCGCCGACCAGACGCTGGTCTATCACCGCAGGGATTTCCACATGCGCGGCGACCGCAGCATGGTGTCGCCGGGCGACAACATGCCGACGCTGCTCCCGACGTGCGAGCCCATGCGGTGCTCGGGCGGCCTGGTGTCCGTCGAGGTGCAGCCCGACTCGTTCCGCTGCGTGCCGCCGCCCCCGTCGTGCCCGCCCGACCTCTACCCGTACTACACGCAGGGCGGCACGTGGCGGTGCGAGCGCGGCTGCGAGGTGATCATCACCTACGGCGCGCTCTACGACGGCCTCGTGGTCTGCGCCGAGCGCCCCACGGTCACCTGCCCGCCCGGCCAGACGCCGCACTACGCGTTCGAGTCCGAGGTCTGGGAGTGCCGCCCCATGTGCGACAACGGCCAGTACGACATCCACATGCTCGGCAGCGCGGTCATCTGCATCCCCTGCTGATCGTGTGACGGCTTCGTCGCCCCGCGGTGTGCGCCGCGGGGCGGCGCGCGCGGCCCCTGCCTTTGAGTCTCGATGCGCCTGTGGTAAAGGGCGAAGCCACCATGAAGCGAGCTTCGGTCCTGGTCCTCCTCGGCCTCCTCGGCTGCATCCGCGAGACCCCCCGCAACACGCCCCAGGTGCAGCCCGAGCCGGCCGCGCAGACCGTCGTCCAGCGCCCTTCGACCGAAGCCGTCCACGCCGAGGCCGCGCCCGCGCCCGCCCCCGCGGCGCCTGTCGAGGCCGCGCCCGCGGCGCCCGTCGAGGCCGCGCCCGCTGCGCCCGCGGCGGCTGCGAACGAGTCCGCCGCGCGGCGGCTCGGTCAGCCCATCACCGAGTCGCGCACCACGGCGCTCGCGGCGATCGCGCGCGACCCCTCGCGTTACTCGGGCCACACGGTGCGCACCGAGGGGACGGTGACCGCCGTGTGCCAGCAGGCCGGCTGCTGGATGCAACTCTCCGACGCCGACCAGCGCGTGCACGTGCGCATGCACGGGCACTCGTTCTTCGTGCCGCGCAACGCGAGCGGGCGCCACGCGCGCGTGCAGGGCACCGTGGTCTCGGGCAACCCCAACGGCCATTGTGAGCAGGAGGCCGCCGAGGCCACCGGCCAGCAGGCCGCCGCGCGCCTCGAGCTCGACGCGACGGGCGTCGAGCTGCTCTGACCGCACCGCCTCAGCGCGCGAAGCACGCGTCGTCGATGCCGAGCCTCTTGCGCACGAGCGCGGTGGCCTCGATGAGGCGCGTGGTCACCGGGTCGTGGTAGCCGCTCGCGCGCCCCAGGCCCGGCACATGGGCGGCGTAGTAGCAGTAGATGCGCTCCATCGAGAGCTCGCGCACGTACTTGCCGAAGAGCGACGCGAGCGCGATCGAGGGGTCGGTCGCGTCGCCGTCGCGCACGAACGCGATCGTGCCGAGGCCGCGCAGGCGGTAGGCCGAGCGCGCGGGCGTCTCCTCGACGGCCTCGGGCATGGGGTGCAGCGCCGCGAGCGCCGCGCCGTACGACTTGCGCCCGCCGACCTTGCCGCAGCCGACGGAGAGCTCCTCGCCCGCGCGCTCGCGCAGGCGCGCCGCGATCGACAGCATCGCGTCGAGGTCGACGTCGAAGCGGCTGCGACCGCGCGCGGCCTCGAGGTTGAGCCGCCGCGCGCACGCGAGCGACACGCGCACGTCGACCACGCGCACGCCCGCGTCGAGCAGCGACCGCGCCGCGGCGACGTCGCGCGCGCGCGGGCCATCGCCGAACGCAGGCAGCGCCACGTCGTGATCGAAGCACGCGCGCGGGGCCTCGCCCTCGGGGCACAGCGCGCGCTGCGCGGCGTCGCTCTCGTGCGCCACGCGCGCGAGGAGCTCGGTGAGAGAAGCGGGGCGCGCGCCGAGGTGCGTGTCGGCCACCGCGAGCACGAAGCGCTCGACGTCGCCCATCGAGCCGTGCGCGCAGAGGCTCTTGCTGTCGCCGATGCCCGCCGCGACGGCCGCGGGCACCCACACGTCGTCGGGCGCCGTGAGCGCGAGGAGCGCGCCCGTGACGGTCATGGGGCCGAGCCGAGGCCCGAGCCCGTTCTCGTCGATGCCCGCGCGAAACCGCTCACCTGCGCTGCTCACGCCCCGCGGTGTACCAGATCGGGCGCCGGGGAACATCCCACCGCGCGCCGTGTCATCGCCGCGCGGCGCGCCCTCGCGCTACGCTCACCCTCTCTCGCTCGCGCTGGTGACGAATGACGAAGACCCTGCTCGCGCTCCTGTGCTCCCTCTCGCTCACCGCGGCCTGCGCCACGACCGCCTCGGTCGCGCGACCGGCCGCGAACCCCGCGCAGCGCCCGCTCGTGCGCGGCGAGGAGTTCCGCGTGGTCGCCTCGCCCACCACGGGCGCGGGCGACGCCTACGACGCCGCGATGCTCTTCGACCGCGCGACGGCGGCCGTGCGAGCGCAGCGCTGCGACGAGGCCGTGGGCCTCTACGACCGGCTGATCCGAGAGTTCCCCGACAACGTCCGCACGCCCACGGCGCAGTACAACCGCGGCCTGTGCCTGCAGCGCCTCGACCGCCTGCCCGAGGCAGCCGACGCGATGCGCGCCGCGGCGCACGCCCCGCGCGACCCCGAGCTCACGCGCGACGCGTGGTTCCGCGTGGCCGTGATCGGCGAGCGCGCGCAGCAGGCCGCGGGCGTGCTCGAGGCCGCCGACGCGCTCCTCGCGCGCGGTGACATCTCGGCCGCCGAGCGCGTCGAGGCGCTGGCCCGTCGCGCCGCCGCGCTGCTCGCGCAGAACGACCGCGACGGCGCCGAGCGCGCGGCCGAGCAGGCCGTGACCCTCGCGCCGACGCCCGAGGCCGTGGCCGCGCTCGGCGACGACACCTACGCCGCGCAGGCCCGCGTGGTGCTCGGAGAGGTCTACCGCGCGCGCGCGGCCGACGTGGTGTATCGCGTCGAGGAGCCCTCGGCCGAGGAGGCCATCACCCGCCGCGTGCAGCTCGTGACGCACGCGCACGTGCTCTTCAACGACGCGATCCGCGCGGGCAACCCCCACTGGGCCGCGGCCGCGGGCTTTCGCATCGGGGAGATGTACCGCGACCTCTACCGCGCGATCGTCGACGCGCCCACGCCCTCGGACTGGGACGCGCGCGCGCAGGAGATCTACCGCCGGCGCACGGGCGAGCGCCTGCGGCCGCTGCTCCAGGGCGCGCTGCGAAGCTGGGAGGCCACCCTCGCGATGGCGCGCCGCAACGGCATCTCCGACAACGAGTGGGTGCGCCGCGCGAACGGCGCGCTCGACGACCTGCGCGCGCTCATCGTGGGCGACGGCGCGACCCCCGCGCAGCGCCCCGCGCCCCCCGCGCCCGCGGGAACTACGGGGCCTACGACGGTGCGCCCGGCGGCGTGAACCCCCTCGCAGAAGACAACGCTTGACATCCCCCCCCGGGCGGGGATAGAAGCGCGGCCCTCGCGGCGTTCCGGGTGCGAGGGTTGCACCTCGTCCGGAGCTCGGCTATGGTCAGCGCCCCCTTGGAAAGGGTGCTGGCGTAGCTCAAAGGTAGAGTCCCTGTCTTGTAAACAGGTGGTTGTGGGTTCAATTCCCATCGCCAGCTCAGTGGAGAGTCCGAGAGAACGAGGAAGTCACGATACGGAGGGTTGCCCGAGCGGCCAAAGGGAGCAGACTGTAAATCTGCCGGCTCCACGCCTACGATGGTTCGAATCCATCACCCTCCACTGCGAACGAACGACACACGAGAGGACAGCGCTCACGCGGGAGTAGCTCAGTTGGTAGAGCGTCAGCCTTCCAAGCTGAACGTCGCGGGTTCGAATCCCGTCTCCCGCTCTCGACCGAAGTTTCACACACGCCCACCTAGCTCAGTTGGCAGAGCACGTCCTTGGTAAGGACGAGGTCGTCGGTTCAATCCCGATGGTGGGCTCCCGATCCACTGCGTACCCGAAAGTTTCGGGGCGCTCCCGGAGGACGATAGTCGATGGCCAAGGAGAAGTTCTCGCGCACGAAGCCGCACATGAACGTCGGCACGATCGGTCACATCGACCACGGCAAGAC
>JBDHVF010000181.1:0-11591 GCA_039809605.1 Polyangiales bacterium
GAAGATGCGCGGCAGCACCGCGGGGTCGATGCCCGCGCCGTTGTCCGACACCTCGATCACCCGCTCGCCGCCCTCGCGCCACGACGCGACCCGGATGCGCCCGCCGCCCTCGGGGCGGGCCTCCTCGACGGCGTGCATGGCGTTGGTGAGGAGGTTGAGGAGCGCCTGCGTGAGCAGCGTCGGGGCGCAGCGCACGCGGCCGTCGCCGACCTCGACCTGCACCTCGACGCCGCGGCGCGCGAGGCGGCCGCGCATCATCTCGAGGCACGCGTCGACGAGGGCGCCGAGGTCGGCCTCGACCACCTTCACCGCGTCGGTGCGCGCGAGGGTCCGCAGGCTGTCGACGATGCGCGTGACGCGCCGCACGCCGTCGCGCGCGCGCCCGAGGAGCCTCGCGAGGTTCTCGCGCAGGTACGCGAGGTCGGCCGCCTCGGCGAGCGCGCGCAGGCGCGCGGCCACGTCGGGCGCCGCGGACGAGAGCGCGTCGAGGCCCTCGGCGGCGGCCCCGGCGATCGCGAGGAGCGCCGTCGCGTCGCGCTCGAGCACGTGCAGGTCGTTGGCGACGTACGCGAGGGGGTTGTTGATCTCGTGCGCGATGCCCGCGCTCAAGAGCCCGAGCGAGGCCAGGCGCTCGCTCTGGGCGAGCGCCGCGCGCATGCGGGTCATCTCGGTGATGTCCTCGGAGATGCCGAGGAGGTAGCGCGGCTGCCCGTCGCCGCCGAGGAGCGGGATCTTCTTGGTGTGCAGGAGCCGCGGGCCCTTGCGCCGCGTGTGGATGGGCTCCGAGGCGATGTCGACCATCGCGCGGCCCGCGAGCACCTCGCGGTCCTTGCGCGTGAAGTACTCGGCCTCGTCCTGCGGGAAGAAGTCGTAGTCGTTCTTGCCGAGCAGGTCGGCGCGGTCGTACCCGAGCAGCTCCTCGCCCGCGCGGTTGAAGCGCACGAAGCGCAGCTCCGCGGCGTCCTTCACGAAGATCATGTCGGGGATGTTCTCGATGATCGAGTCGAGGAAGAGGCCCTGGGCGCGGAGCTGCTCCTCGGCGGCCGCGCGCGAGGCCACCTCGGCCCGCAGCGCGGCGTTGATCTCCTCGCGCTCGCGGCGCAGCTCGGCGAAGAGCCTCGCGTTCGAGACGGCCATCGACGCGCGCTCGGCCACGTCTTCGATCACCCGCAGGTCGTCTTCGTCGTAGGGCCGCTCGCGGTCGTGCCGCGCGAGGGTCATCACCCCGATCACCCGGCCCTGCGAGCGCAACGGCGCGGCCACCACGCTGTGGTGGGGGTAGCGCTCGAGGTACTCCCGCGCCTCGGGCGGCAGGTCGGGCGGCAGCGCCGCGGGCGGCACCTCGGCGAGCAGGAGCGGGCGCCCGGTCTGCACCACGCGCCCCGCGATGCCCTCGGTCGCCCGCTGCGGCATCGCCTTGAGGATCGGCGCGGTCTCCGCGTGCCGCCGCGGGTCGCGGTGGTGGTAGCCCACGAGCGGCAGCCACTCGCCGTCGTCCGACACGAGGCGCACCATGCACACGTCGCCGAGCAGCTCCGCGGCCCTGCGCGCGATCGTCTCGAAGATCCGCGGGTAGTCCGTCGTCGCCTCGGCGAACGCGTGCGACGTCTCGGCGAGCGCCTGCAGGCGCGCGCCCAGGCGTTCGAGCGCCTCCGCGCGAGCGCGCGCGACAGCCTCCCAGTCAATCACTGCCTCGGTTCGTGGGGCGCCGGCCCCCTCGGGCTGCTCCATCACCGATCAGTATAGAGCCCGGCGTCCGTCAACGTCGATTCCTACTTCTCTCATGAGGCCGGGGCCCCGCGCACCTGTCACGCGACCGACGCTTTACAAGCCTGTGGAGCTGTGCTGATTGTGCGTGCGAATCAGCGCGGCGCCCTCTCCCGTCCTTGCGAGGAGAGGGCCCCGTCGCGATCGTTGAGAGTTGCGAACCTGCGCGGCGCGCGGGCGTGAAGCCGCTTGCACACCTTGAGGAGGCGCCCATGGCGCGACGGATTCTGCTGGTCGACGACGAGCCAAGGAACCTCTCGTTGTTGGAGGGGTTCCTGAGGCCCCTGGGGCACGAGCTGGTGCGGGCGACCGACGGGCGCGAGGCGCTGGCGGCGTTCGAACGCGAGCGGCCCGACCTCGTGCTGCTCGACCTGGTCATGCCCGGCTTCGACGGGCTCGACGTGCTCACGCACATCCGCGCGAGCGAGGCCGGCGCGCACGTGCCCATCGTGCTGGTCACGGCCCACACCGACCGCGAGCACCGGCTGCGGGGGCTCGAGGCCGGGGCCGACGAGTTCCTCGAGAAGCCCGTGGACTCGGCGATCCTCCTGGCGCGCGTGCGCACGCTGCTCGCGCTCAAGGAGTCGCGCGACGCGCTCGAGGCCTCGCGCGACGAGCTCGCGCGGCGCCACGAGGCCCTCCAACAATCGCAGCGCGAGGTCCAGGAGCTCATGGCCTTCGTCGTCCACGACCTGCGCAACCCCCTCGCGATCGTGTGCGCCGGCCTCGACTGGACGCGCGAGGAGCTGCTCCCTTCGCAGGGCGAGCTCCAGGGCGTGGTGGACGAGGCCCGCGACGCCGCCACGCGCCTCTGCGTGATGATCGACGACCTGCTCGCCATCGCGCGCATGGAGCAGGGCGCCCTGTCGCTCCGGCGCGAGCCGCTCGCGCTCGCCGAGGTGATCGAGCGCGTGGCCCAGCCCTACGCGCGCGTGGCGGCCGTGAAGGGCGTCGCGCTCCAGCTCCCGGCCGCGTCGGCGCTGCGGGTGCAGGCCGACCGCGCGCTCCTCGGGCGCGTGGTGCAGAACCTGCTCGACAACGCCCTGCGCTACACCCCGCGCAACGGGCGCATCGCCATCGGCGTGCGGCCCTGCGAGGGCGTCGAGATCACCGTCTCGAACGACGGCGCGCCCATCGCCGCGGGCGACCGCGCGAGGATCTTCGAGAAGTTCCGCCGGGGCAGCGGCGAGGACGCGGGCCTCGGCAACGCGGGCCTCGGGCTCTACTTCTGCAAGCGCGCCGTCGAGGCGCACGGCGGAGAGATCGGCGTGGTGCCGACGCCCGGGTGGGCCACCACGTTCGTCGTACGTCTCCCGTCCGCGGGCCCGTCGTGAGAACGCGCTCCCTCCTGGCGCTGACCTTCGCGCTCATCGCGGCCGCCGTCGCCGGCCGCTCGATGCTGAACTTCTACGCGTTCTCCCACGCGCTCGACGAGTGCGTCGCGCTCGCGCGGCGCGCGCGCTCGGGCGACGCGTCGCGCGCCAACCTCGCCCGCGCGGCGCGGCTGCGCGACGACGTGCGCGATCAGGGGCTGCTGACCGTGCTCGCCGTCGGCGCGCTCCTCGCGGCGCTCGCGTACCTCCTCACGCGCTGGATCGAGCGGCCCCTCGCGCAGCTCGCGGCCTACGCCGACCGCACCTCGCAGGGCCAGCTCGCGCCCGTGCGCGTCGAGGGCGTGCTCGAGGCGCGCCAGCTCGCCGAGTCGCTCTCGTCGATGGCCGCGCGCCTCGCCGCCGAGCGCGACCAGGAGCGGCGCTTCACGGCCCTCGTCTCGGCCCTCTCCGCGGGCGGCAACGTCGCGACCGTCGCCGACGTGGCGCTGCGCACCCTCGTGGCCGACCTCGGCGCCGCCGGTGGGGCGCTCTGGGTGGCGCCCGAGCGCGGCGGGGCGCTCGAGCTCGCGGCCACGGCCTCGCTCGACCGGGGCGCGCTCTCCCAGGCGCCGAGCGCGCTCGCCGTCGAGGTGGCCTCCACGGGCCGCGCGGCGCGCCTCGACGACCTCGGCCCCGGCGCCAGCCACGTCATCCGCAGCGCGCTCGTTCACGTCGTGCCGCGCTCGATCTACGCCGCGCCGCTGCGCGCGGGCGCGTCGGTGGTCGGGGTCCTCGAGCTCGCGGGCGCGCCCCGCGAGCGCGGCGCCGAGCTCGACCGCGCCCTCGAGCACGGCGCGCTCGCGATCCAGAACGCGCTCGCGACCCGCAAGGTCGCCGCCCTGCAGGTGCGCATCGCCGCGGCGAACGACGAGCTGCGCGCCCAGAACGAGGAGCTCCGCGCCCAGGAGGAGGAGCTGCGGCAGCAGAGCGACGAGCTCCTCGCGCGCCAGCGCGAGCTCGCCGAGCGCAACGACGCGCTCGACCGCGCGTCGCGGGCCAAGAGCGACTTCCTCTCGAGCATGTCGCACGAGCTCCGCACGCCCCTCAACGCCGTCATCGGCTTCGCCGACATCCTCCGCGACGGCGGCTACGGCCCGCTCTCGGCCGAGCAGTCGGCCGCCGTGAGGGACATCGCCGCCGCCGGGCGCCAGCTCCTCTCGCTGGTCAACGACGTGCTCGACCTCTCGCGCATCGAGGCGGGGCACGTCGACCTCGAGCTCGGCGCCGTCGACCTCGACGCGGTGATCTCCGAGGCCCTCTCGCTCGTCGCCCCCGCGGCCGAGCGCAAGCGCCTCACGGTGCGCCGCCCGCCCGAGAGCCCCGCGCACCGCGCCCTCGCCGACCACGGTCGCGCGCGACAGGTGCTCACCAACCTGCTCGCCAACGCGGTGAAGTTCACGCCCGACGGCGGGGCGGTCACCGTCTCGGTGCGGCCCGCGCCCGAGGGCGTGCGCGTCGAGGTCGCCGACACGGGCATCGGGATCAGCCCCGCGGACCAGGCGCGCCTCTTCGTGCCCTTCACGCAGGTGGGGACGCTCAAGGCCGGCGGCACGGGCCTCGGGCTCTCGATCTCGCGCAGGCTCGTGTCGCTCATGGGCGGCGCGATGGGCGTCGAGAGCGAGCCGGGGCGCGGCTCGACGTTCTTCTTCACGCTCCCGCCGCCCGACGGGGCCCCCGCGGTGACGCGGCCCGCGACGGCGCCGCCCTCGGGGCTCGCCGCGCGCGCGAGGCGCCGCGCGGTGCTCATCGCCGAAGACGCCCCGAGCGACGCGCGCGTGACCGAGGGCATCCTCGCGCGCGAGGGCTACGCCGTGCGCGCCGCGCAGAGCGCCGAGGCCGCGCTCGCCGAGCTCGCGCGCGAGGTGCCGTCGCTGCTCATCGTGGACCTGGGCCTGCCGGGCATGTCGGGCTTCGCGCTGATCGAGCGCGTGCGCGCCGACCCCCGCACGCGGTCTCTGCCGGTGATGGTGCTCACGGCGCGCGACCTCTCCGACGGCGAGCGGCGCGAGCTCGAGTCGCGGGCGCAGCTCGTGGCCACCAAGGGCGTGATGACCGGCCCGGGCTTTCTCGACGCCGTGGCGAGCCTCACGGGCGGGGCCCGCGCGCGGCCGAGCGTGCTGGTCATCGACGACAGCGAGGTCAACCGCCGCGTCGCCGCCGCGATGCTCGCCCCCGCGGGCTACGAGGTGCGCGAGGCGGGCGACGCCGAGTCGGGCCTGCGCATGGCGCGCGAGAGCCCGCCCGACGCGATCTTGATGGACGTGCGCATGCCGGGCATGGACGGCATCGAGGCCACCGCGGCGCTGCGCGCCGACCCCCGCACGCGGGGCGTTCCCATCGTCGCGGTGAGCGCCCACGCGATGCCCGGCGACGGCGAGCGCTGCCTCGCCGCGGGCTGCGACGCGTACCTGACCAAGCCCGTCGCGCGCCACGAGCTGCTGCGCACGGTCGAGGAGCTCCTGGCCGCGCGCGGTCAGCCCCCGCTGCCGACGCGGTAGATCGAGAGCCGCGGCGCGAGCTCGACGAACTCGCCGCGCAGGCGCTCGGGCGGCGCCTCGACGTGGCCCAGCACCACGAGCGCGCCGGGCGTCGAGGCCTTGAGCAGGCGCAGGAGCACGCGCTCCTGCGCCGCGGGGCGGAGGTAGATCAGCACGTTGCGGCAGAGGATGAGGTCGAACGCGGCCACGACGGCCTCGCGCGGCGCGGCGTAGGCGCCGTCGAGCAGGTCGTGGTACGAGCTGGTCACCATCGCGCGCACGGGCTCGCGCACGCGCACGAGGTCGTCGCCCGCGGGCTCGAGCCACCGCGCCGCGAGGTGTGGGGGCACGGCGGCGGCGGCCTCGGAGGGGTAGACCGCGCGCGCCACGCGCTCGAGCGCGGCGCGGTCGACGTCGCTCGCGAGCACGCTCGGCGCGATGGGCCACGCCTCGGTGGCCTCGCGCAGGCACATCGCGACCGAGTACGCCTCCTCGCCCGTGGAGCACGCGGGCACCCACGCCCGCAGCGTGCGCGCGCCCGCCGCGACGCGGTCGGCCACCAGCGCGGGGAGCGCTTCGCCCCGCAGCGCTTCGAACACGGCCTCGTCGCGGAACATCGACGTGGTCTTCACCAGCGCCGCGTGCAGGAGGAGGCACCGCTCGGCGGCGTCGCGCTCGAGGAGCGCGAGGTAGTCGGTGAGGTCGGGGGCGCCCGCGAGCGCCGCCCGCGTTCGGATGCGGCGCCCCAGCGTGCCGGGCTTGTACGCGGTGAAGTCGACCCCGCTCGTGGCGGAGAGCAGGTCGACGATGCGCGCGATCTCGTCGTCGTCGCCCACGCGCATGAGGGGAGCGGCCGTCAGTTGGGGCGCTCGACGTCGAAGCCCTCGCTCTCCCACCCGAGCATGCCGCCCTTGAGGAGCACCGCGGGCACGCCGCGCTGCGCGAGGGTTTCGAAGACCGTGCGCGCGTCGTCGCCGCCCGAGCGGTCGTAGACCACCACGGGCTTGCGCTGCGCCGCGATCGACTGGAGCTTCTCGTCGAGCTTGTCGGGCGGCACGTTGATGGCGCCGGGGATGTGCGCGCGGGCGTAGACCGCCGGGTCGCGCACGTCGACCACGGTCACCCGGCGAGACTTCAGGAGCGCGGGGAGCTCCTTGGCCTGCACCTCGTCCTCGGCGCCGGGGAGGAAGGGCTCCACGAGGTCGAGGATCTCCTGCTTGGAGATGGCCCCGACGGCGCTCTTCACGGGCCGGCCGCCCGCGATCACCACGAGCATCGGGATCGACTGCGCGCGGAACGCCTGCGCGAGCTGCGGGTTCTCGTCGACGTTGACCTTCACCACCTTGAGCCGCCCCTGGAGCTCCCGCGCCACCTCCTCGACCCGCGGAGAGAGCTGTTTGCAGGGGCCGCACCACTCGGCCCACAGGTCGACGAGCACGGGCAGCTCGCTCTCGAGGACTTCACGCTGGAACGTCTGCGTCGTGACGCTTTGCACGGCCATGGGGACTTCTCCGCTCCTTTGGAGCCGTGATTTCTAGTACAGAACG
This sequence comes from Polyangiales bacterium, assembly GCA_039809605.1. Classification (GTDB taxonomy): domain Bacteria; phylum Myxococcota_A; class Polyangia; order Polyangiales; genus CAISKJ01. The sequence continues at coordinate 7,165 of JBDHVF010000181.1, forward strand.
CGGCCGTGAACCACCGCGAAGGGGTTCGTGGTAGCACCGGGCGCCCACCACGATGACCCTCACACGCGCACGACGCACCGCGGAGATCACCCACGTCACGCGCAACCGCGCGCTGCTGGCGAAGCGCTTGATTGCAGGCTCGGGCTTCATGGCCGCGTCCGTGGGCATCGGCGCCTCCCTCGGGGGCTTCTTCTGGGCGCTGTCGGCCGTGGTGGCGATCCCCGGCGTGTTCACCCTGCTCTCGGCGCGGAGGCCCTTCACCGCGCCTTGCCCCGCGTGCGGCGCGCTCCTCGGCGACGACCTCCTGCACCTGCCCGACGAGCCCGTGATGGGCCACGACGCCGTCGACCTTCGCTGCCGCGCGTGCGGCGTCTACGTCGACTGCCTCGGCCGCTCGGTGCGCGAGGCGCCCTTCAACCGCGCCCTCGAGTCACCGGGCTACGAGCTGTCGTTCCCGAGCGATCGCTTCGCCGACGTGCGATGGGGCGACCGCTGCGTGCGATGCGGCGACCCGGCCACCCGCGGGCTGCGCCTCGCGCGCTTCGATGTGGGCGTGCTCTCGGGCTTCGAAGCCGCGCTCGACGCCGCGCCCGACGGCACCGCGATCCCCTACTGCGCGAAGCACGGCGACGGGAGCGACCCCTCGTCGCGCGGCGTGGTGGTCGCCCGAAGCCCCGGCCGCGTCGCGGTGCAGTTCAGCCTCTACGCGGCCTACCGGGCCTTTCTCGACGCCAACCGCGAGCTCGCCGAGGTGACGGTGCGCGCCATGAGCGACCCGCCGTGACGCCCTTGCGCGGCGCGGCGTTTCGGTGGCATCACCGCGCGCCATGACGAAGCACCCCAAGACCCTCTCGCGCCTCGACGGCAAGGTCGTCGTGGTGACCGGCGCCTCCGACGGCATCGGCGTCGAGACCGCCCGCTACCTCGCCGACCTCGGCGCCACGCTCGTGCTGCCCGTGCGCAACCTCGAGAAGGGCCGCGCCGTGCGCGACGACATCGCCCGCAGCACCGGCAACGACCGCGTCGAGGTGATGGAGATGGACCTCGCCAGCCTCGCGTCGGTGCGCGCCTTCGCCGCGGCCTTTCGCGAGAAGCACCCCACCCTCGACGTGCTGGTGCTCAACGCCGGCGTGTCGCCCGGGAAGCGCGCGCTCACGGCCGACGGCTTCGAGATGACCATGGGCGTGAACCACCTCGGGCACTTCGCGCTGACCCTCGAGCTGATCGGGCCCCTCAAGGCCGCGGGCAAGGCGCGCGTCGTCGTGGTCTCGTCGAAGCTCCACACGGGCGGGCGCGTGCCCTTCGACGACATGAAGTACGAGAAGACCTACTCCGCGGGGCTGATGCGCGGCGCCTACCCCGACTCGAAGCTCGCCAACGCGCTCTTCGCCGTCGAGCTCTCCAAGCGGCTCGAGGGCACCGGGGTGGCGGTGAACTTCCTCCACCCCGGCGTGGTGTCGACCAGCCTCGCGCGCGACCTGAACCCGCTGTTCCGGTGGTTCGCGAAGACCTTCTTCATCACGCCCGAGCAGGGCGCGCGCACCAGCGCGTACGTGGCCGCCTCGCCCGACCTCGAGGGCGTCACCGGGCGCTACTACGACGAGTGCCGCGAGGCGACCCCGTCGCCCATGGTCAACGACGCCGCCCTGCGCAAGCGCCTCTGGGACGTGAGCGAGGAGCTCACCGGCGCCCGCTGGCCCGCCTGACCGCGACCGCCATCACCCCGCACGACATCGGCGTTGCGCCCCGACGCCCCGCCCGTGTAGAGCCTTCGCGTCTCGCCGTGGAGGACGCTCGATGCTGGTCCCGCAGAAGCTCTCGTGGTGGCGGCTGGTCTTGAAGTACCGCGGGAGCGAGCTGCCCCGCACCAAGTACCGCATCCTCGGCGTGGTGATCACCGCGGTCGTGGTCACCGCGCTCGAAGACCAGACGGGGTGGAGCACCTCCCTCACGCCGCTGCCCTTTCAGCTCGTGGGCATCGCGCTCGGCATCTTCCTGGGCTTTCGCAACAACGCCAGCTACGACCGCTGGTGGGAGGGCCGCAAGCTCTGGGGCTCCCTGGTGAACACCTCGCGCTCGTTCACGCGGCAGATCCTCACGCTCGTCGGGCCGCAGCCGGGCGCCGCCCCCGTCGACGAGGCCGCCGTGGCCGCGCTGCGCGACGACCTCGTGCGCCGTGTCATCGCGTTCGCCCACGCGCTGCGCCTCTCGCTGCGCGACGACCCCGACCTCACCGAGCTCGCGCCCTTTCTGCCCGCCGACGACCTCGCGCGCCTGCGCGACGAGATCAACCGCCCCTACGCCATCACCCAGGGAATCGCCGTGCGCCTGCGACGCGCGTGGAGCGACGGCCTCGTGCACCCGATGCACGTGCCCGTGCTCGAAGCGTCGATGACCTCGCTCACCGACATCCAGGGCGCGTGCGAGCGCATCAAGAGCACGCCCATCCCCTTCTCGTACACCACGCTGATTCACCGCATCACGGCGGTGTACTGCTACGCGCTGCCCTTCGGCGTGGTCGACCAGGTGAAGCTCTTCACCCCCTTCGTGTGCACGGTGGTGGCGTACGCGTTCTTCGGGCTCGACGTGGTCGGCGACGAGATCGAGATGCCCTTCGGCACCGACTACAACGACCTGCCGCTGCGAGGAATCTCCCGCGCCATCGAGGTCAACCTCCGGCAGCGCCTCGGCGACGATCCCCTCCCGCCGCTGCTCAAGCCCGTCGGAGACTTCCTCGATTGAGGGCGTGGTAGACCCAATGCGATGACCTTCGCACAGAACATCACCCCGGCGCTGCGCGAGCTGGTCTCGCGGGTGTTGCCGGGCGCGGAGCTCCTCGAAGCGCGCGGGCTCGCCGACGACGACGCGACCGTGCGCGACGAGGCCACCACCAAGGGCGCGGGCTACGGCGAGCCGCTGCGATTGCGCGTGCGCGAGGCGAGCGGGCGCGAGTCGGTGCTGGTGTTCCACACGGCGCGCCCCGACGTGTTCGGCCACGACCGGCGCGCCGACCGCGCGGCCGAGATGCTCCTCGCGTGGGACACCTTCGCGCTCATCCCCCGCCACGTCGAGGCCCTCGACGTGGGCGCGATCCGCAACGACGGAACGGGGCTCGTCTCGCTGCGCGACGCGGGCGAGTTCTACCTCGTCACCCGCTACGCCGAGGGGAGGCTCTACGCCGACGACCTTCGTCGCATCGCCCGCGAGGCCCGCGCCAGCGACGACGACGTGCGCGTCGCCGAGGGCCTCGCGCGCTACCTCGCGGACCTTCACCGCGAGCGCATCGAGAGGCCCGCGGTGTACGCGCGCGCCGCGCGCGACCTCGTGGGCTCGGGCGAGGGGATCTTCGGCATCGTCGACGGCTACCCCGAGGGCGTCCCCATGGCGCCGCCCGAGCGGCTCAAGGGCATCGAGCGACGCGCGGTCGAGTGGCGCTGGAGGCTCAAACCACGCGCCGAGCGCCTGCGCCGCACACACGGCGACTTTCACCCCTTCAACGTGCTCATCGCCTCTGACGGAGGCCCCGTCGCCCTCGACGCGAGCCGCGGGTGCGCGGGCGATCCCGCCGACGACGTGTGCTGCATGGCGATCAACTACGTGTTCTTCGCCGTCGAGCACCCGGCCGCGTGGCGCGGCGCGCTCTCGTCGCTCTGGAAGCGCTTCTGGGAGACCTACCTCGACACGTCGGGCGACCACGAGCTGCTCTCGGTGGCCGCGCCCTACCTCGCGTGGCGGGGCCTCGTGGTGTGCAACCCCGCGTGGTACCCGAAGGTCGACCCCGAGGCGCGCGACCGCGTGCTCTCGCTCATCGAGCGCGCGCTCGACAACGAGGTCTTCGTGCCCGAAATGGCCGAGGAGCTCTTCGTATGAGCTCCGCGGGCGTCGTGGTGTGGGTGACGGGCCTGCCCTCGTCGGGCAAGAGCACGCTCGCGTCGCGCGCCGCCGACGCGCTGCGCGCCCGCGGCCACGGCGCGGTGTGCGTGCTCGACGGCGACGCGGTGCGCGCGGCCATCGTCCCGCGCCACGGCTACGACCCCGAGGGCCGCGACCATTTCTACGACACGCTCGCGGGCCTCGCCGCGGTGCTCGCCGCGCAGGGCCTCGCGGTGCTCGTGCCCGCCACGGCCAACCTCCGCGCGTACCGCGAGCGGGCGAGGGCGAGGGCGCCCCGCTTCGTCGAGGTCTACGTGAAGGTCGACCCCGAGGTGGCGAAGTCCCGCGACGCCAAGGGGCTCTACGCGGCGCAGCGCGCGGGCGCGGTCGCGCACGTGCCCGGCGCCGACGCGGGCTACGAGCCGCCCGAGCGCCCCGACGTGGTCGCGAGCGGGGGCGCCGACGACGCCGCGGTCGAGGCGATCGTCGCGCGCGCGCTCGGGTAGGGCGGAGCGCGGTCGCGGCGAGAGACCAGCCGCGGCTCCGCGGAGCCG
>JBDHVF010000182.1:0-11565 GCA_039809605.1 Polyangiales bacterium
CGCTGCGACCCACGCGCTGCGACCGACACGCTGCGATCGCTCGGCTCACCGCGAGCGATCGGCAGGCACCCCTCTCCCGCGACCTCGCGGGAGAGGGGCGGGGGGGTGAGGGTATGCAGGCTACTCCGAGGCACCCCCTCCCACGCTTCGCGTGGGAGGGGGGCGGGGGGAGGGCCCTCGCCGCGCTGCTCGCGGTGACGGCCGCGTGCGCGTCGGCGCCGCGCGTTCGTGCGCCCGCAGACCCCGCGGCGCTGCGCGCGGGCGACGGGCGCGTGGCCGTGCGCGTGGTCTCGTCGGGCGCCGCGCAGAACGTCGCCGTCGTGCCCGAGGGCACCGAGGCGTCGCAGGGGATGGCCGTCGACGCGTGGTGCCAGACGCCCTGCACGCTGCACCTCAGGCCCGGCGCGCACGCGCTCTACACGGGTGGCCCCGCGGTGCGCGACGCCGTGTCGCCGCTGCGCGTCGGCGAGCGCCCCGTCGAGGTGCGCGTGCGGGCGCCCTCGCGCGCGGGGTGGGAGCGCGGCCGCAACCTGCTCGTGGGCGGCGTCGGGCTCACGACGCTCGGCGGGATCTTCGTCGCGTTCAGCCCGCTCGAGGTCGCCGGGGGGTCGCCCACGGGCCCCGAGACCATCGCCGTGGGCGCGGCGCTCGGCGCCCTGGGCGTCACCTTCGTCGTGATCGCGCTGCGCATCATGGGCGGCGAGCGCACGGGGCTCGACGCCGTGCGCGTGCTCGAGGGGCCTTGACGGCGCGCGCGCCGCGGCGCTCTCCTCCGCGCATCATGGACGCGAAGGTGTGGGCGGTGGGCGCGGGGTTGCTGGTCGCGTGCGCGTCGGGGCCGTCGCGACCGCGGGTCGCCGGCGCGCTGCCGGCGGGCTGCCCCGTCGAGGTGCTACGCGAGGGGGCGCCCACGCGCCCGGTGCAGTCCCTGGGTGAAGTCACCGCGCGCTGCACGGGCGACGCGATGACCGACGCGCCCGGCTGCACACGCGCGCTTCAAGACCAGGCCTGCGCGCTCGGGGCGACGATCGTGTGGGGCGTGACCTCGTCGCAGACCGACGACGCCCTCGTGATGCGCGCCTTCGCGGGGCGCGCTCGGTAGCGCGAAGACGGAGAGCGCCCGGTGGTGACAGCGGCCCACGGCGTGGCGAGGCGCAACAGCGCGCGCTCCCCGCGCGGGCCTTGTTTCAGGCCATTTTCGCGGCCCCGCGGCGCACGCACGCCGATTGCTCTGCGAAAGCCCTCTGACGGGCGCCCGGCGCCCCGAAGGAGGTTTCACCATGATGAACACCCGCTCCCCCGCGCGAGTCTTCGCCGTCGCGCTCGTGACCGCCCTCGCCGCCGCCGCGTGCAAGGAGCCCTCGCCCGCGGCCCCTCCGCTCGACGCGAACTCCGTGACCGCGCCCCACGGCGACGAGAACGCCACCACCAACCCCGGCGCCAACCCCGGCACGAACGCGGGCACCAACGCGGGCACCAACACCGGCGCCAACGTCGGCGCGGTGGCGAACGACGGCGAGGTCGCGGCCGTGCTCGCGGCGGCGGACACGGGCGAGATCCAGCAGGGCGAGCTCGCCACGACGCACGCGACCGACGCCCGCGTGCGCGACTTCGGCCGCATGATGATCACCGAGCACACCGCGTCGAGCCAGAAGCTCACGGCGCTGCGCCAGCGCCTCGACCTCTCCCCGCAGGAGAGCGTCCGCAGCCGCGCGCTGACGAGCGACGCGACCGCCACGCGCGAGCGCCTCTCGGGCCTGCGCGGCGCCGACTTCGACCGCGCCTACGTCGAGGCCCAGGTCGCGCAGCACACGCAGGTGCTCGAGACGATCGACAGCGCCCTGCTCCCGGCGGTGCGCGAGGCCGACCTGCGCGCGGCGATCACCAACGACGTGCGCCCCATGGTGGCGGCGCACCTGCAGCGCGCGCGCGACCTCCAGGCGGCGCTCTCGGCCCCGAACCAGCGCCCCGCGGGCGCGAGCGACACGACCGGCTCCGCGGCCAACCCCGCGGGCGGCTCGGCGCACCCCATGGGCACCGCGGCGCCCGCGAACAGCAACACCCCGTCGGGCGTTCGCTGACGCGCGTGTGATAGCGTGGGCGCCACCATGAACGGCGCTCACGCGAACGCACTCTCGGGCAAGGTCGCGCTCCTCACGGGGGGCGCCTCGGGCATCGGTCGCGCGCTCGCCGAGGAGTTCGCCCGCCGCGGCGGCGAGGTGCTGCTCGCCGACCGGCAGGTGGAGCTCGCACGCGAGGTGGCCGAGGGCATCCGCGCGCGCGGCGGCCGCGCCGAGGCCGAGGCGCTCGACGTGCGAGACGCCGAGGCGTTCAAGGCCGTGGCGCGGTCGCTGCGGCGGCGCGCGGGGCGCATCGACTACCTCTTCAACAACGCGGGCATCGCCGTGGGCGGCGAGGTGGCGGGCTACACGCAGGCCGACTGGGACGACGTGCTCGACGTGAACCTCCGCGGCGTCACGCACGGCATCCAGGCGGTCTACCCCGTGATGGTCGCGCAGCGCGCGGGGCACATCGTGAACACGGCGTCGATGGCGGGCCTCGTGGCGACGCCGGGCGAGGCCAGCTACGTCGCGGCCAAGCACGCCGTCGCGGGGCTCTCGCGCAGCCTGCGCATCGAGGCCCGGCGCCACGGGGTGCGCGTGTCGGCGCTGTGCCCGGGGGCGATCCGCACGCCCATTCTCACGGGCGGTCGCTACGGCCGCGCCAACCTCGGCGTGAGCGACGACGTGATCATGCGGGTGTGGGAGCGCCTGCGCCCGATGGACGTCGACGTGTTCGCCCGCCGCGCCCTCGACGCGGTGCTGCGCGACGAGGCGGTGATCGTGCTCCCCTCGTGGTGGAAGGGCTTCTGGTTCGTCGAGCGCCTCTCGCCGTCGCTGAGCATGGCGCTCTGGGGCGTGGTGCTCGAGCGCACGATCCGCGAGCTCGAGGCCGCGGGCGCGAGGTTCGTCCCGCGGCCGCCCGAGGAGTGACCCCTCCCCCCGTCCCCCTCCCGCGGCCGCGGGAGGGGGTGCCTGGGAGTAGCCTGCATACCCTCACCCCAGCCCTCTCCCGCGAGGTCGCGGGAGAGGGAGCGCTGCCGCGCGCGAGCTGACAGCGCCGCGGATGTTTCAGCGATCGAAGCCGAGGTCCAGGCGGGGCAACGTGCCAGATGGTTCGTGCCCGAACGATCGGCGGCGCTCATCAACGCGGCCACCGTCGCACCGCGACCGTCATGCAGCGACCGTCACGCAAGCGACCGTCGCACCGCGACCACCAGGCATGCGGTACGTCGGCGGCAGCGCTCCCTCTCCCGCGACCTCGCGGGAGAGGGCGGGGGGTGAGGGTATGCAGGCTACTCCCAGGCACCCCCTCCCGCGGCCGCGGGAGGGGGACGGGGGGAGGGCCTCAGCGCCTGCGCGTGCGCTGCGGGGCGGCGAGCTCCTGGAGCGCGCGCTGGACCTCCGCGCGGTCGACCTCGCCCTCACCCTGGAGCGCCTGCTCGAGGAACTGCCGCGCGGCCGCGCGGTCGCCGTCTTCGGCCGCGATCACGCCGCGCAGGTGCAGGGCGCGCGCGAGGCGGGGCGCGTCGGTGAGCACGCGGTCGAGGTACGCCCGCGCGAGCGCGTTCTGGTGGGTGCGGTGCGCGAGCTCGGCGGCCCGCAGGCGAGGGAGCGCGTCGCTCGGCGCGCGGTCGATGGCGGCGTCCCACGCGGCCATGGCCTCGGTCTCGCGGCCCGTGTGCTCGAGCAGGTCGGCCAGGGCCACGTGCGCGCCCTCGTCGGTGGTCACGAGCTGAATGGCCCTGCGCACGGGCACCTCGGCCTCGGCGTAGCGGCCCAGGGCCACGAGCGTGCGCCCGAGGGCCGACTGCACGCCCGGCTGCGACGGCGAGAGCTGCGCGGCCTCTTGGAGCGCCCGCAGCGCGTCTTCGTGAGCGCCCGTCGCGAGGAGGGCCTGACCGAGGGCCGCGAGCGCCTCGGGCCACCGAGGCCGACCCTCGGTCGCGCGTCGAAGCAGCGGCACCGCGTCGGCCGGGCGCTCGCGTCGCTCGAGCATGAAGCGCCCCGCCGCGAGCAGCGCCGCCGGGTCGCTGGGGTCGGCGGCGAGGGCCTGGGTGTAGTGCTCCTGCGCGCGGTCGCTCTGCTGGAACATCTCGTAGAGCTGCGCGAGGCCGAGCAGGGGCTCGTCGCGTCCGGGCAGCGCCGTCGCCGCGGCGTGGTAGGCCGCCTCGGCGCCGCGCAGGTCGCTCGCGAGGCGCCGCGTGTCGCCGATCACGAGCTGAAGCTCGCCGCTGTCGGGGCTCGACGCGCGCGCCGCGGCGATCTCGCGCTCGGCCAGGGCGACGCGGTTCCACACGAGGTACGCGCGGGCGAGGCACACGTGGCGGTCGAAGGGCTGCGCCGCGCCGGGGCGCGACAGCGGCAGCGCCATGCAGGCCGCGCGCGCGGGCTGGAACACCCCCTGGTCGAAGCGCACGCGGGCGATCTCCCAGAGCGCCTCGTTGCGGCGCGCGGGGTCGCGCGAGAGCGACTGGAGCGTGCGCACGGCCTCGTCGAAGTGGCCCGCGCGGCGCAGCGCGCGCCCGAGGCGAAGGGTGTTGCCCGGGTCGCGACCCGCGGCGCGCAGGGCGGCGAGCTCGGACTCCTGAGCGAGCGCGGCCGCGGGTGCGAGGGCCAGCGCGAGGGCGACGAGGGGAAGGGTGCGCACGGTACGGGGTGCCTCCTGCGGAGAGAGACGCGGCGGGCGCCGCGGATCTTCTCGCGCGCGAGACGCTACCTCACACCGTCACGCGATGACCACCGCGCGGGGGTGGCCTCGCATCGCCTCGACGAGCGCCGCCTTGGGGTGCACCAGCACCGGCAGGAACACCTCGCGCAGAAAGGTCACGTCCCACCCCCCGTCGCCGAGGCCCAGGCTCGCGGGCCACGCGCCCGCGGCCGAGAGGGCGCGCACCTTCCCCTCGAAGAGCGGCACCTCGCCCGCGAGCGTGGGGAGCACGCGCTCGCCCTCTCGCGCCAGCGCCGCGCCCGCCACCGTGTCGCACGCGATGCCCGCGCGCGCGAGGCACCGCGCCACCGCGTCGCCGAGGCTGCCCGACACCACGTGCACGCCGAAACCCCGCGCGCGAAGGGCCGCGAGGAGCGCGCGCACCTCGGGCCGCACCGTCGCCGCCACCCGCTCGGCCACGAGGTCGTAGAGGGCGCCGAGGTCCTCCTCCGAGCGCTCGCCCACGGCCTCGGCCTCGAGCTCGCACATCTCCGCGATGCCGATGGCCCCCGCGCGGTAGCGCTCGATGAGCGCCCGCGCGAGCGCGAGGTCGTCGCCGGGCACCGCTTCGAGGTAGAGCCTCGCGCGCTCGACGAGCACGCGCCGCGCGCGCCCACGAAAATCACCGCGCTCGCCGAGGGCGATGAAGAGCTCGTCGCCCACGTCGGTCGACCAGAGCGTGCCGTCGGCGTCGGTGGCGACGGTCGCGCAGTACCCGTCGGGCACCGCGGTGAGCGCGTCGACGAGGTCACGGACGGAGCGCGCGGGGAAGGTCATCTCAGAACGTACCCGTGAGCGTGAGGGCGCCGCCCTGCGCGAGCGGCGAGGCGCCGACGTGGAGCGCGCGCGGCGGCGCGGTCGTCGGGCGCGTGCCCACGACCTCGGCCCGCCGTCGCAGCCCGTCGATCAGCATGAAGACGCCGCCCCCGACGGCCACCGCGCCGACGCCCAGCATGATCGGCGTGACGGCGCCGATGCCGTCGCACGCGCCGTTCGTCGTGCTCGACCCGAAGGCGCAGCGGTAGGTGACGGTGTTGTTCATCGCGTTCTGGGGGCTCACCGACTCGTCGCCGTGCAGCACCAGGCTGTAGACCCCGGCGCCCACGAGCGCCAGGCCCCCCGCGACGAGCCCCGCGCCCACGCCGATCTCCCACGGGCGCTGGACGTACCGCACCACGGGCACCATCACGACGGGCGCCTGCACCTCGCGGCCGATGCCGTTCGGCGGCGGGGGAGGCGGCGGCGGCGGCGGGGGAGGCGGCGGCGGCGCGGTCGAGACGATGGCGCTGGTGCGCGGGTCTTCGCGCAGCCGCTGGAGCAGGCGCTCGGTGGCGATGCGGGCGATGGTGACGGCGTCGCTCCACTGGGCGATGGCCTCGTCGCGGGCCTCGTTGAGCACGACCTCGCCGCGGAGGTTGATGAACTGGATGTCGATCGCCGCGCGGCCCCGCGTGCGGCTCTGGCGCACGAGCACCAGGGCCCGCGCGCGCACGGGGTTGAACACCGTGTTCGCGCAGCTCGCGGCGTCGCACGCGGCGCCCACGGGGCCGATCTCTTGAAGGCGGTTGCGCGTCTCGGTGGCGGTGAGCACCTCGCGCACGCCGCCGGCCGTGAGCACGCGCGCGACCTCGTCGGCCAGCTCCAGGCGGTCGGCGGGCTGGAGCGACGTCGACGCGATGCGCGTCGTGGCCGTGTGCACGGGCAGCGGGTCGCCCATCGCGACGCCCGCCACCGAGAGGACCACGACGCCCGCGACGACACCGACCGTGATGCGCATGACGGGCCATTGATAGACCGCCCGGCGCGCGCGCTGCAACAACCGAACGACGCCGCGGGCGCGCTTCGGCGACGGGGTGCTTGACAGGGCGCGGCGCCCTCCATAGTCTCCGCCGCCCCGCTTGCGACAGCGCCCGTCGAGCCCCCCGTTGATGTCATGACCCCCCCGCCGTCGATCCGAGTCGAGACCATCCCCGAGGAGGGGCTTTCGCTGGAGCTCCCGCTCGACCCGGCGTGGCTCACGTCGGTGCTGGCCGACGCGCAGATGCGCCCGACGCCCGGCACCCACGGCGTCGCGCGCGTGCGCCTCGACCCGAGCGGCCGCGACGTGATCGTGTCGGGCTCGCTCACCGCGTCGGTCACCGCCGAGTGCGTGGCGTGCCTCGAAGACGTGGCCCTGCCCGTCGAGGCCGAGTTCACCCTGGTGCTCTCGCCCGCGGCGCAGCAGAAGGCCCGGCGCCCCCACGAGGAGGTCGAGCTCACCTCCGACGAGCTCGACGCCGACGTCTACGAAGACGACACCATCGACCTCTCTCACTGGCTCCGGGAGCAGGTGCTCCTGGCCGCGCCGGTGCACCCCCGGCACGAGGGCGACTGCCCCCGACCGCTCACCCCCACCACCCCCGTCGACGAGGGGGCCGGGCGCGAGATCGACCCGCGCCTCGCCCCCCTCATGAAGCTCACCAAGAAGGAGTAGTGCCCCGTGGCCGTTCCGAAGAGGCGAACCTCGCGTTCCAAGCGTGACATGCGTCGCGCCAACCACGACCGCATCAACGTCCCCTCGCTCACCCGCTGCTCGAACTGCGGCGAGGTCGCGCAGCCCCACCGCGTGTGCGGCGCCTGCGGCTTCTACGGCGAGGCGAAGGTCATCGACAAGCCCGAGCCCTCCGCGCAGGAGTAGCGACGGCCCTCTCGATGCCCGTTCGCCCGTAACGGCCCACGCGCCGATGGCCCGTCGCCGTCGCGCGAGGGCCTCGGTGCATCCATCGTGGCGCGGAGCGTGTGCGCATGAAGATCGCGGTGGTGTTCCCCGGCCAGGGGGCGCAAGAGGTGGGCATGGGCCGGGCGCTCGCCGAGGCCGTGCCCGAGGCGCGTGCGGTCTTCGACACCGCCGACCGCGCGCTCGCGGACGACCCGCGGCCCCTCTCGTCGCTCTGTTTCGAAGGGCCCGCCGAGGCCCTCACGCTCACGGCCAACACGCAGCCCGCGATCCTCGCGACGAGCCTCGCCGCGCTGGCGGCCCTGCGCGCCGCGCTGCCGGGCCTCGCGCCCGTGATGTACGCGGGGCACTCGCTCGGCGAGTACACGGCCCTCGTCGCGACGGGCGCGCTCGACCTCACGGCCGCCGTGCGCCTCCTGCGCGTGCGCGGCGCGGCGATGCAAGCGGCCGTCGCGCCGGGCGAGGGGAGCATGTCGGCGATCCTGATGCTCGACGACGAGGCCGTGGCGGCGCTCTGCGACGAGGTCTCGCGCGAGATGCCCGGCCGCGTGGTGAGCCCCGCGAACTACAACGCCCCCGGCCAGGTGGTGGTCGCCGGCCACGCCGACGCCGTGGCGAGGGTGGGCGCCCTCGCCGACGCGCGCCGGGGCAAGGCCATGGCGCTCAAGGTGAGCGCGCCCTTTCACTGCGCGCTGATGCGACCCGCGGCCGACACGCTGCGCGCCGCGCTCGAGTCGGTGACGTTCCAACGCTTCACCGCGCCCGTGGTGGCGAACGTCGACGCCGCGCCCTACACCGACCCCGCGCGCACCAGGGACCTCCTCGTGCGGCAGGTGGCGGGCACCGTGCGCTGGAGCGAGAGCGTGCGCGCGATGGTCGACGCGGGCGTCGAGGGCTTCGTCGAGGTGGGCCCGGGGCGCGTGCTCTCGGGGCTCATCAAGCGCATTCACAAGGGCGCCGCGCTCTGGAGCGTGAGCGACCCGGCGAGCCTCGCGGCCACCGTCGAGGGGCTGCGCGCGAAGGGAGCGGCGTGATGTTCGAACTGAAGAACCGCGTGGCCGTGGTGACGGGCGCCTCGCGCGGCATCGGCCGCGCCATCGCCGTCGCCCTCGCGCGCCAGGGCGCGTACGTGGCGGTCAACTACGCGCGCAACGCCGACGCGGCCGAGGCCACCCTCGCGGCCATGCGCGAGGCGGGCGGCGACGGAGAGCTCCTGCCCTTCGACGTGAGCGACCCGGGCGCCGTGACCGAGGCGGTCGACGGGCTCTACGCCCGCAAGGGCGCCGTGCACATCGCCGTCGCCAACGCGGGCGTGGCGATCGACGGGCTCCTCCTGCGCATGAAGGACGACGACCTCGACCGCACGCTCAAGACCAACGTGGGCGGGGCGCTCTACCTCGCGCGCGCGTCGGTGCGGCTGATGATGAAGGCGAAGTGGGGGCGCTTCATCGCCGTGTCGAGCGTGGTGGGGCAGACGGGCAACATCGGGCAGGCGGCGTACGCTGCGAGCAAGTCCGCGCTCGAAGGTGCCACGCGCTCGATCGCGCGGGAGTACGCCTCGCGAAACATCACCGCCAACGTGATCGCGCCGGGATTCGTCGACACCGACATGACCCTGGGAATCCCCGAGGCGGCGCGCGCGAAGATCCTCGAGGGCGTGCCCCTGGGGCGCCTGGGCAGGCCCGACGACGTCGCCGCCGCGGCGGTGTACCTCGCCTCCGACGAGGCGGGCTACGTCACGGGGCAGGTGCTCAACGTGAACGGCGGGCTTTACGTCTGAGCGTCGCGGAGGTAAGACCGCGAACCGCTTTCGTAGGGCACGAAACGAAGAAGCCACGGTGTACCGGACCATGAGCAGCGACATCGACCAGCGCGTGCGGGCCATCATTGCCCGGCACCTCGAGATCGACCTCGGCGACGTGAAGCCCGAGGCGTCGTTCATCAACGACCTCGGCGCCGACTCCCTCGCGATCGTCGAGCTCGTGCTCGCGTTCGAAGAGGAGTTCGAGCTCGACATCCCCGACGACGAGACCGAGCGCATCCGCACGGTGCAAGACGCCGTCGACTACATCGCCTCGCACGTGCAGGGCGGGCGACCCACCGCGAGCGCGTAGGCGCGCTCTCGACCGTGCGCCGCGTCGTCGTCACCGGCCTCGGGCTCGTCACGCCCCTCGGCGTCGACCTCGACGCGACGTGGAAGGCCCTCGTCGAGGGCGCGAGCGGCGTCGCCCCCATCACCCTCTTCGACGCCACGGGCTACCGCACGCGCTTCGCCGCCGAGGTCAAGGGCTTCGACCCGTCGCCCTTCGTCGACCGCCGCAAGCTCAAGGAGCTCGACCGCTACAGCCAGTTCGCCGTGGCCGCCGCGGTGATGGCGTGGCGCGACGCGGGCCTCGGCGACGACCTCGCCCGCGAGGTGCGCGACCACATCGGGTGCATCGTGGGCGTGGGCATCGGGGGCATCGAGACGATCGAGCGCCACCACCGCACGCTGCTCGAGAAGGGCCCCGGGCGCGTGTCGCCGTACTTCATCCCCGCGGCGATCTCGAACATGGCCGCGGGCCAGGTGGCGATGCGCCTGGGGCTGCGCGGCATCAACTACTGCACCACGAGCGCCTGCGCGTCGGGCGCCCACGCCGTCGGCGAGGCCATGCGCCTCGTGCAGCGCGGCGCGGCCGAGGTGATGGTCGCAGGAGGCGCCGAGGCGGCCATCACCCCCCTCGGCGTGGCGGGCTTCAACGCCATGCTCGCCCTCTCCACCCGCAACGACGATCCCTCGCGCGCCAGCCGCCCGTGGGACCGCGGCCGCGACGGCTTCGTCATGGGCGAGGGAGCGGGGGTTCTGGTGCTCGAGGAGCGCGAGCGCGCGCTGGCCCGCGGCGCGAGGGTCTACGCCGAGCTCGTGGGCTACGGCGCGACCGACGACGCCCACCACGTCACGCAGCCCGCGCCCGAGGGCGAGGGGGCGCAACGGGCCATGCGCGAGGCCATGATCGACGGAGACATCGACCCGTCGCGCGTGGGCTACATCAACGCGCACGGGACCAGCACCCAGCAGGGCGACCTCAACGAGAGCCGCGCGGTGCGCGCGGTGTTCGGCGCGCACGCAGACAGGGTCGCCGTGAGCTCGACCAAGAGCATGACGGGGCACCTCCTCGGCGCCGCGGGAGGCGTCGAGGCGGCGTTCACGGCCCTGGCGCTCTGCCACGGGCTGCTGCCGCCGACGATCAACCTCGACGACCCCGACCCCGCGTGCGACCTCGACTACGTGCCGTTGAGGGCGCGGAGGGCCGAGGTCGACGTGGCGCTGTCGAACTCCTTCGGCTTCGGCGGCACGAATGTCACGCTTGCCCTGGCGCGGCACTCGTAGCAGACACATTGGCCCGGAGGTACTTCTGATGCGTTGGGTTCTCGCGGCCGATCATGCGGGGTTCGAGCTCAAGGAGGTCATCGAGGCGCTGCTCCGCGCGAAGGGCTTCGAGGTGACCGACCTGGGCACGCACGACACGAGCCGCACCGACTACCCCGACTGGGGGCACGCCGTGGGCGAGGCCATCGCCGCGGGCGAGTACGAGCGCGCGGTGCTCGTGTGCGGCAGCGGCGTGGGCATCTCGATCGCGGCCAACCGCCACCGCGGCGTGCGGGCTGCGCTCTGCAACGACCTCTACACCGCGCGCATGGCGCGGGCGCACAACGACGCCAACGTGCTCGCGCTCGGGTCGCGCGTGGTGGGCCTCGGCGTGGCCGAGGCGATCCTCGAGACGTTCATCGCGACCGAGTTCGAAGGCGGCCGCCACGCCGACCGCGTGGTGAAGATCGAGCGCAAGGCGTAGCCGCGACGGGCGCGAGCGGCAGTCCGATCGCGACGCCGTCCGCGAGAGACCAGCCGCGGCTCCGCGGAGCGACGGCGCAGGAATCGTACGCGACGTCGCCAGTACGCGCCGAAAACCCTGCCGCGCGAGCGGCGGGGCGTGATACCGGCGCCTCCAGTACGCGCCGAAAACCCTGCCGCGCGAGCGGCGGGGCGTGATACCGGCGCCTCCAGTACGCGCCGAAAACCCTGCCGCGCGAGCGGCGGG
>JBDHVF010000183.1:0-11482 GCA_039809605.1 Polyangiales bacterium
GTGCGGGCCTTCAACGCCCTCGTGCAGCGCTACCGCCCGCGCATCCTCGCGCTCGCGCTGCACCTCACGGGCAGCGCCAACGACGCCGACGACATCGCGCAGGACGTCTTTCTCCGCGCCTTTCAGCGCGTGGGCGAGTTCGAAGGCCGCAGCGCGTTCTTCACCTGGCTCTACCGCATCGCGCTCAACCGCTCGCTCCAGGTGATCCAGCAGCGCCGCGTGCGCCACGGCGTCGACCTCGACGACCCGCGCGTCGCCCTCGCCGTCGCCGTCGACGCGTACGACGCCCCGCAGCGCGCCCTCGAGCTCCGCGAGACCTACGCGCAGCTCGTGTACGCCTTCGACCGCCTCTCGCCCCTCCTGCGCACGACCGTGGTGCTCACCACGCTCCAGGGCTTGAGCCACCCCGAGGCCGCGGCCGTGCTCGGCACCACCGAGGGCACCGTCGCGTGGCGCATGCACGAGGCCCGCGAGCAGCTCCGTCGCTCGCTCGAGGCCGCCGCGGCGAGCGCCGCGGTGATGCGCGCGCACAGCCCCGAGGCCACCGCCGAGCGCGCGGCGCGGCGCACGTCTACGGGCACGCAGAGGGTCTCGCGGCGCCAGCGCGACGCCGAGCCCGACGCCATGAGCTGCTCGCTCGCGATCGCCCTCGCGTCGGTCGTCTCGGCGTAGAGAAGTGGTATAGCCAACGGCGCCATGGCCGACGAAGAGCCCCCGGTGCCCTCCACGGGCACGGTCGACGAGAGCGCGCTCGTCCCCGTCGAGCGCGACAGGCGCTTTCTCTACCGACTCGTCGCGCTGATCCTCGTGGGGGTGATCGCCGCGGCGTTCGTGGGCGCGAAGCTCAAGGGCTGGGCGAGCTCGTGCGGCGCGGGGCTCATCCGGCCGGGCACGTCGGTGATCCCGCCCGACCGCGGGCGGTGATCACTCGCGCACGCTGACCCCGAGCTCGGCGCCCGGGGGGTCGGGCGCGCGAGGCGGCGTCGATGCGTCGGTGGCCGCCGAGGCGTCGGGCGCGGCGCGCACCTCCCTGCGGGGGTAGAGCTCGTCGCGCGGCCAGGTGAGGAACTCCGGCGCGCGCGTCGAGGGCCGCGCCGGGTCGTAGCGCGTGAGCACCGACGGCACCGCGCCCACGCCGCTCTGCTGGTGGATGCGCGCGCACTCGTCGGCCGTGAGCCGCTTGGGCCCGGTGACCGCCGCGAGGCTCGCGTCGGCGTCCATGAGCAGCCACGGGCGGTCGGGGCCCATGTTGTCGGGGTGCCAGGGCTGGTCGAGCAGGATGTGCCCCGCCTCGTGGGATTGCGTCCACGCCTCGCGCTCGGCCGAGATGCCCGCGCGGTCGATGAGCAGCCCGTTCACGATCGCGCCCGCGGCGCCCTCGACGAAGGCCTCGCCGATGCGCGTGCCGCGCGCGAAGCGGTTGATCACGAAGAGGTCGACCGAGCCCGGGTCCTCGTCGGCCAGGGGCTTCACGAGCGCGCGCTCCTCGAGCGTGCCCGACGCGGAGTTGAGGTTGTTGAACTCGTCGATGCCGTCGGCGAGGTCGACGCTCCCCACGGCCACGCCCTGCCGCGCGTCGGTCGAGAGGGGTGCGCCCCCCACCGGCGCGAAGCTCGCGAGCCTGCCCTGGCGGTCGCGCGCGACGAGGTCGGCGCTGCCCCACGCGCCGTAGTCGGTGCGGGGGTTCTCGCTCACGCGCACGGTGAACCCGCGCGCCCTGATGGCCGCCGCGAGCGCGCGCGCCGTGTCGACGGGGCGCCAGCCCGGCTCCTGCCGCACGGGCCCGATGGGCACGCTGTTGACCGCCACGCGCACCGCGCCGCCCGCGGCCGCGAGCCCGTCGTTGTCGCCCACCGAGAGCAGCGCGTCGTGCGGGGCGTCGACCACCGCGACGTCGGCGCGCGCGGGGTCGCCCCAGGTCATGGCGCACTGGAGGTAGACCTCGTTGGCGATCTCGATCTGGCGCCGCGCGATGCGCACCGCGCCGGCGTCGTCGTTGCCCACCACGGGCCCTGCGCGGTCGCCGCGCTGGCGCAGCACCACCACGTGCCACCGCGCGCGGCGCGCGGCGAGGGGCGTGTCTTCGTTGCCGGGGCGGCCGACGCGGATGTCCGTCGTCGCCTCGCCCGCCACGCCGGGCCGCTGGTAGCGCACGCGCACGCGGTCGCGCAGGCCCACGAGCAGCGTCTGCCCCTGCACGCCGGGCGCGCGCAGGTCGAGGTCGTCGCCCACGAGCCGCACGAAGCGCGAGCGCAGCGGCACGCCGGCGGCGGGGCGAGAGAGCGCGAGGTCGGCGAGCTGCCCGCGCAGCGCGCCGGGCGCGACGCCGATGGAGGCGGGCGTGCCGAGGGCCTCGACGCGGGCGCGCGCGGCGCTCGACGAGCCCGGGTCCCACACCTCGACGCGCACGTTGTCGGGGTCAGACGAGGCCTCGCCCCACGCGGCCGCGCGCGGGAGCGACTCGTTGGTGGTGACCTCGTGCGAGACGCCCACGGCGTCGCGGTGGGGGTAGAGCACGGCGTTGCCTCCGCCGAGCACGCTCACGCCCACGACGGTGACCTCGACGCGCCGCGAGGCGCCGCCCGCGGTGAAGGTCACCGACGCGTCGCGGGCCGCGCGGCTCGCGGCCACGCCCACGAGCGCCACCTCGGCGCGCCCGGCCACCACCGGCACGCTGGCCTCGGTCGCCACGCCCGCCGCGGTCACCACGCGGAGCCCTCCCTCGACCGCCACGCGCACCGCGCCCGTCGTCGCGCCCCGCACGGCCACCCGCACGATCTCGTCGTCGCGGCCCAGGTCGGGCGTCGGCGTCTGCGCGAGGTCGGGCACGCCGTCGTCGTCGTCGTCGTCGTCGTCGAGCGCCACGACGGCCTCGGGAGGGTCCTGCTCGCCCGACTCCCAGGTCACCGAGAGGGGCGCGGGCTGTTGCGCGAGGGCGCGTGACGCGACCAGCGCGCCCGCGAGCGTCGCGCCGAGCCACCACGTGCGGTCCGTTGCGTTCGTCACGCGCGAACCATATCGCACCCGTAGGGGCCCCGGAGCGCACTCGCGCCTTGCGACCAGGGTCGTTCCCCGGTACGGTTCGCGGCGTGGGAGAGCGACGGGTGTTCGCCGGGGGCTGATGAAGCCCCGGGAGGAAAGTCCGAGCTCCGAAGGCGAGGATGCAGGCTAACGGCCTGTGGGAGCGATCCCGAGGAAAGTGCCACAGAGAACAGAACGCCCGCCCCCGACCGAGAGGGAGGGAACACGGGCAAAGGGTGAAACGGCGAGGTAAGAGCTCACCGCGGCGTCTGGTGACAGCGCCGGCACGGCAAACCCCATCCGGAGCAAGACACAACAGGGAGCGAAGGGGAGACCCGAGAGGCTGCGTCCGGCCGATGCTCCCGGGTATGTCGCTGGAGGCCGTCGGCAACGACGGCCCTAGAGGAATGAACGCCGCGCCCTCGCGGGTGACCGACGCGGGCGTACAGAACTCGGCTTACAGTGCCCTCCCACCACCACCGGCCCCGCAGGGCCCCGCAAGGGACTCCCTCGGGGCCGGTGGCGTTTCGAAGGGCGCGGAGGCGAGGTTCGTACGTGACCGTACGATCTCCTCCGCGGCGCCGAATGTACTGGGATACGAGGGGCGCGCGCCGAGATGGTTCGCGCCCCGACGATCAGTCGGTGACGCGGCCCCTGAAGGCGATCTGGAGCACCTGGCGCGCGAGGGTGGCGGCCTTGATGCGCCAGACGGGGCCGTTGCCGACCATCGCCGCGATCGAGAGCCTGCGCCCCGCGCCCTCGGCGTTGCCCACGAACCACGTGTACGCGGTGTAGGGGGTGTCTTGCGTGAGGGTGCCGGTCTTGCCGCCGACCACGACGTCGTCGAGGTAGAGCCTCCCCGCGTTGTCATGAAAGCCGCGGAAGCCCGTGCCGTCGGTGACGGTGCGCAGCATCGCGCGCTGGAGCACCGCGGCGGTCTCGCGGGTCACGGCGCGGCGCCAGGGGCGCGGGGCGCCGCGGGCAGTCACCTCGTTGCGGGCGCCGCGGATCGACTCGATGATCCAGGGGCGCGTCATCTCGCCGTCGAGCGCGACGCCCTGCGCGAGCATCGCGCCGTGGAGGGGCGAGAGGGTGCTGTTCCAGAAGCCCGCGGCGGTGCGCGCGAAGCCGAGGTTGTCGGCGGGGATGGTGAAGGTGCTCGGCGAGACGGCGGCGTCGAAGGGCACGGGCTCGCCGAAGCCCCACCGCCGCGCGGCGTCGGCCTCGGAGTCGGGGCGCAGGAGCTCGAGCGCGCGCCGGGCGAACACCGTGTTGACCGAGCGCGCGAAGGCGTCGGGCAGCGTCACGCACTCGCGGTCGCGGCGCGGGTCGGCGACGAGGTCGCGCTCGGTGAGCCTGTGGAAGCCGCCCGAGAAGCACGTCGGTGCGTCGGGGTCGAGGCCGCGCGCGAGGAGCGCCGAGCCGGTGACGATCTTGAACACGCTCGCCGCGGGCGCGTCGGCGGCGCGCGCGAGGTCGGCGCCGCCGGCGCCCGTCGAGGCCCACACGAGCACGCGGCCCGTGGCCGTGTCGAGCACCACCACGCTGGCCTGCTGAAGGCCGTGCCGCGCCAGCAGGGTCGCCGTCGCGCGCTGCCACGCGGGCTCGAGCGTGAGCGTCGCGCGGCGGCCGTCGGGGAGCTGCACGGCGTAGCGCCCGTCGGGGCCGAGCCTCGCGGCCGCGGGGTTGAATCCGGTCACCGCGTTCGCGACGAGCGGGGGCTCCGCGGGGCGCGGGGGGGGCGTGACCGAGGCGCCTCCGACCGACGCGGCCACGAGGCCGGTGCGACGGCCCGCGTCGGGGCGCCGGGCGAGCGCCGCGAGCGGCAGCGCGGCCATCACGCACCCGAGGGCCACCATGTTGCGCAGCGTGCGATTCTTCACGGCCGCGTCGGTAGCGAGAAAAGGCCGTCGAGGTCAACTTTCGCGCCGCGCCTGTGGGGATCTTCATCAGGGCGCGAGGACGGCGCTAGACTCTCGGGTCGTGCCCGACGACCCCGTGACCAGCCCCCATCGCATCGTCGGCCCGACGATCAGGCCGAGCAAGGTGCCCGTGCTGGAGGAGGCGTGCCTGGTGGTGCTCTACGGCGAGTCGATCGGCCGCCGCGTGCCGCTGCGCGACGCGCCCGTGCTCGTGGGGCGCGCCAGCGAGGCGGACCTTCAGTTCGAAGAGGAGAGCGTGTCGCGACGTCACTGCCGCTTCGAGCCCGTGCGCGACGAGGCGGGCGCGGAGCGCTGGCGCGTGGTCGACCTGCGCAGCACCAACGGCACCTTCGTCAACGACCGCTCGGTCACGAGCGCCACGCTCCAGCACGGCGACCGCGTACAGATCGGGCGGACGATCTGCAAGTTCCTCGGGAGCGGCCACATCGAGGCGGCCTACTACGAAGAGATCTACCGCCTCGTGACCACCGACGGGCTCACGGGGCTCTGCAACCGCCGCGCGTTCGGCGAGGCGCTCGCGCGCGAGTTCGGCCGCTCGGTGCGGTACGCCCGCCCCCTCAGCGTGGTCGTGCTCGACATCGACCACTTCAAGTCCCTCAACGACTCGCACGGCCACCTCGCGGGCGACGCGGCGCTGCGCCAGCTCGGCGCGCTGCTGCGCGGCAACCTCCGCCGCGAGGACATCGTGGGGCGCCTCGGCGGCGAGGAGTTCGCGGTGCTGCTGCCCGAGATCGACCTCGCGGGCGCGCGGCTCGTGGCCGACAAGGTGCGCCGCATCGTGGCCTCGCGGGGCTTCGAATACGAGGGCGCCACGATGCAGCTCACGGTCTCGGCGGGCGTGGCCTCGCGCATCGGCGCCGACGCTGACGCCGAGGACCTGATGCGCCGCGCCGACGGGCTCCTCTACGTGGCGAAGCGCGCGGGGCGCAACCGCACCGAGGGGTGACCGTCAGCCCGGCAGGGTCCCGCCGCCGGCCGCGGGCACGACGATGAACACCGGGCGCGTGTCGACCACGCTGCCGCCGCGGCCGATCACCTCGATGGTGGCCGTGAAGAGCCTCGCGCTCGCGCCGCCCTCCATGAAGTCGTTGTAGAAGTCCGCGCGGAACACCACGCGCGCCGTGGGCGACACGTTGTAGAACGTGGTCATGTCGCGCCGCTCGTAGCCGTCGGGCATCTCGGGCGCGGCGCGCACGGGCACGACGGCCTTGATGAAGTCCGCCGTGGTGCGGCCCATCGGCAGCCCCGTGGCCGCGCGGTCGGGCACGAGGCGGGTGGTGATGTCCTGGCGCGTCTGGCCGGCGATCTCTGCGATCGCGTCGACCACCGCGGTCGACACGCTCGCGATGCCCGTCATGCCCGGGCCGAACACGATGGGCCGGCCCATGCCGTTGAGGGTGCGCGTCATGCGCGAGACGATCGCGGCGTTGCGGTAGGTGCGCCCCTCGACGCCGTCGCCCACGTCGATGCCGATGAAGAACGCGCCGCGGCGGTTGTAGGCCGCCACGAGCTCGCTGCAGTCGTGCGCGGGGTCGCCGGGCGTGATGGGCGACGTGGGGTCGCAGCCGTCGTACCAGCTCGCGTCGGAGGCGAGCACGACGATGGGCACGCGCCCCTCGTTGAAGCACCCCCAGCCGAAGCGCGGCGCGGCCGCGGTCGACCCGCAGTCGCGGGCCGGGTCGACGCGCGGCACCCAGCCGTTGCCCAACATGTCGCGGGCGTTGCGCACCGAGAGCAGCGCGAGGGCGTCGGTCTCGTGGCCCACGGCGCCCGCCCCCTCGACGACCTCGAACGCGGCCTCGGTCTGGCACTCGGGCAGGTCGCCGCCGACGAAGCGCCCCATCGTGTCTTGATCGATCGTGTGCATCGCGTCGAAGGCCGACTGCACCGCGGCGATGTCGCTCGTAACGCGCTGGCGGATCCAGAGGGTGTAGTCGCCCGCCGTGGTGGGCATCTGCGTGCAGCGCATGCTCGTCGTGGGCGGCCCCGCGGCGCCGGGGCACCCCTGCGGCGGCACGGGCATCGAGTCGAAGCTCCCCACGCCCATCTGGATGTCGGGGATCTGCGCGCGCACGCCCGGCACGATCACCGAGCGGAGGTTGGTGCGCAGGTTGTCGATGACGGGCTCCATGCTCGCGGAGTTGTCGACGAGGAAGAACACGTCGGCCTGGCGGATGCGCGTCGAGAAGGTGAACTCGCGGAGCTCGTGCGGCCCCATCATCGCGGGGGGGTGGTACGGCAGCACGACGTAGAGCGCGTTCGACGGGGGGACCGACGCGCGGTCGCGGGGGTCGCTCATGGCCGCGCGCTCGACGAGGTCGGTCGCGCCGTCGCCGTCGGTGTCGCCGGTGCAGGGGTCGGTGTTGGCCTCGCGCTCCTCGCGGTCGGTCAGGCCGTCGTTGTCGGAGTCGAGGTCGCGGAAGTTGGCGACGGTGTCGGCCGCGGCGCCGAGCGCGCTGTCGCAGTTGTCTCCGCCGTTGCCGCACGCGAGCGCGACGCGGTGCGAGTCGTACATGGGGTACGAGCGGTCGGCCTCGACGCGGTCGGGGTAGCCGTCGTTGTCCGAGTCGGTGTCCATGTAGTCGGGCGTGCCGTCGCGGTCGAAGTCGACGCGGGGCGCGCCCTCGACGTCGTCGGAGAGCCCGTCGCCGTCGGTGTCGCGGCACGCGGGCGCGGGGCCGTCGACCGGGGGCGTCACGCGGTCTTGCGCGGGCGCGTCGGCGGCGTCGGGCGCGTCGGCGCGCGGCGCGTCGGCGCGCGGCGCGTCGAGGGGCGCGTCGACGGTCGCGTCGTCGGGCTTGACGACCACGTCGTCGACGCTGCTCGACGCCGTGCACCCGACGACCATCACCGAGGCGAGCCAGGAACACGTACTCCGAGGGGTCTTCATGAATCCACCGGCGCAATGAGGTGAAGCAGGGCGAGGACGGGCCGCGTGGGATTCTCCTACAGAACCCTCGGCGTGTGGAGCGCGAGATCGCGAGGGGGGACGAGCCCGGCGATGTCGGGTCGGTGCCTCCGACGCCGCGTCGGGGATCAGGGAGGGAGGAGCGACTCCTCGTCGAAGATCGCCTGGAGCGCGCTCTCGGGGGTGGCGGACTCGAGGAGCCGCTGGCGAAGGCGCGCGTCGCGGAGGAGCTTGGCGACGCGGGCGAGCGCGCGCAGGTGGTCGCCCGCGCTGCCCTCGGGCGCGAGGATCGCGACGACGATGCGCACGGGGCGGCGGTCGATGGACTCGAACTCGACGCCGCCGGGCACGATCGCGAGCGCGGCGACGAGGCGGGCGAGGCCCGCGATGCGGCCGTGGGGGATGGCCACCTCGTCGCCGACGCCCGTGGACTGCTGCCCCTCGCGCGCGCGCAGCACGCGGATGATCGACGACGCGCTGTGGCCCTCGGCGCCCTGGGCGAGCAGCGCCGCGACGGCGTCGAGGGCGGCGTCCTTGTCGGCCACCCTCAACGTCGTGTCGACCCTTTCGCGTGCAAGGAGGTCGCTCAGTCGCATCGCGCGGAGGCGGGGATACCCCTTCGTGATTCGAGTGTCCAGCGTTGTCGTTGGAGGCGCGCGCGGGAGGTGATGCGCGCGGGAGGGGCGCTACTCGCCGGCCTCGCCGGACTCTCCGGGGGGCGGGGTCGAGGCGCGCTCGGCGAAGGCCCGCGCGTTGTCGGCGCCCTTCTTGTTGCGCGCCTGGGCGTCGTGGTGCTTCGCGATCTGGTGCTCGATCTTGTCGATCACGAAGTCGATCGACTTGTACATGTCATCGCTGTCGTGGCGGGCCTGGTACGCCCTGCCCGCGGAGTTGAGCGAGATCTCGGCGACATGCTGGTGACGCTCGGTGAAGAGGGTCACGTGCGCGTCGAGCGGCTGGCGCAGGTACTTCTGCACACGCTCGAGCTTGTCATGAACGTACGCCTTGATCGCGTCGCTCGAGCCCAGATGTCGGAACGTGATCGCGATGCCCATCGCGTCCTCCAAACGTCCCCCCGGCGCGGTGTCGCCGCGGCGGGGGTTGGACCTGTTCTGCCCGCCGAGTCCGATCGCCGCCGGCGGGGGCGGGCACCCACCGACAACCGAGAAGTACCCCTTCTGCGGCCGCGAGGGAAGCGCCAGGTGACAATTGATCCCGACGGAATGAGCCGGGGCGTTCGGAGGTTCTGGCGCGGCTTTCGGGCCGCGCGGGCGGTTCAGAAATACTGCTTGCGCTTGGCGCTCGAGAGGATGCCGAGCATCTCGCGGTACTTGGCCACGGTGCGCCTCGCGATGAGGATCTTCTGGCCCTCGAGCTTCTTGACGATCTGCTCGTCGGAGAGGGGGTTCCGCGGCTCCTCCTCGGCGATGATCTTCTTGATCGCCTGCTTGACGCTCTCGCTGGCGATGTCGTCGGCGCCCTCGCGCTGGATCGAGCTGTTGAAGAAGTACTTGAGCTCGAAGATGCCCCGCGGCGTGTGCACGTACTTGTTGGTCGTGACGCGCGAGATGGTGCTCTCGTGCATGCCCACGGCCTCGGCCACGTCGCGGAGGATCATGGGCTTGAGGTACTCGATGCCCTTCTCGAAGAAGTCGCGCTGCTTCTCGACGATGCACCGGGTGACCTTGACGATGGTCTTCTGCCGCTGGTCGAGCGAGCGCACGAACCACTTGGCCGACTGGAGCTTGTCCTGCACGAACTGCTTGGCCTTGGGGTCTTTCATGAGCGACCGGGCCTGCTGCTCGTTGATGCGGAGCTTGGGCAGGCCGTCGTCGTTGGTGCTCACCACGTACTCGTCGCCGACCTTCTGCACGTAGACGTCGGGGGTGATGGCGGGGGCGTCTTCGCTCGCGAAGTTCCTGCCCGGCCGGGGCTCGAGGCCCTGGATGACCTTGGCGGCCTCGTACACGTCGGTGAGCTCGCACTTGAGGTCGCGGGCGATGGCGCCGAAGTTGCGCCGCTCGACGTTGTGCAGGTGGCGGTCGATCACCTGCCACACGAGGTCGTCCTTGTCGTAGCCGAAGTGCTCGACCTGCACGAGCAGGCACTCGCGCAGGTCACGCGACGCGACGCCGATGGGGTCGAGCTGCTGGAGCATCCGCAGCACCTCCTCGGCGTCCTCGGGGTCGAGGCCCACCTCGCGCGCGAGGTCCTCGATGGTGGTGGTCTTCTGCGAGCTGTTGGGGTCGTCGTCGGCGGGGGCCGCGGCCTCGGCGCCTTCGCCCCCCTCGCCCGCGGGGGCCTCGCCGGGCTTCGTGTCGCGCGCGATGCCCTTGAGGGTGAGGTAGCCGCTCTCGTCGAGGTTGTGGATCACGAGCATCGCGAACGCGCGCTCTTCGTCGTTGAAGTTCGAGAGCGAGACCTGCCACTCGAGGTAGTCGCTCAGCGTGCCCCGGCGCGAGAGCGTCTGGTCGGCCGAGGGCAGGTCCTCGGTGTTGAGCCGCGACTGCGTCGGCAGCGGCGACTGGTTGGCGTACGCGTCGAGGAACTTCTCCCAGTACTCCTCGCTCCTCGTAGCCTCCATCGCCCCGCGCTCCTCGTGCGAGGTGGGGAGGTTCTCGCTCCTCGCTTCGATCTCCGCGAGCCGGTCGATCGATGGCGTCGCCGCCACGTCGGCCTCGCGCCAGTCGGCGCCCACGCTCTCGCCGGTGTCCTCGAGGATGGGGTTCTCCGTCAGCTCGGCCTGCACCTGATCGATGAGCTCCAGCCGCGAGAGCGCCAGAAGCTTGATCGCCATCTGCAGCTGGGGGGTCATCACCAGCTGCTGCGACATCTTCAACTGCTGTGAGAGCCTGACTTCCATCGCGCTTCTCCTGCTTGATCTCCGCGGCGTCTGCGACTCGCCAGACTCAACCGAGACGCTGCATTGCCACGTTGCCGAAGCATCCTAACCCCTCGGCGCTGAGTTTGCATCACAAAGAACTCCCGGCGCCGGTCACGATCGATCGATCGCGTCTTCGAGCGGAGGAACGGGGAGCGGCGGCGCGTGGAAGCAGGAGAGGCGATCGAGCGCGACGTCGAGCGCGACGCGCAGCGCGTCGGTCGGCGCGTCGGCCCTTCGCGCGGCGCGGTCGACGGCCGCCTCGAGCCACGCGAGGGGGTCGCTCGCGAGGAAGGTCGCGCTCGCGCCCTGCGGCGTCGCGGCGTCGCGCGCGCCCTCGGCCACGACGTGGTCGAGCCACTGCACCACGGGCGCGGTGAGGAGCTCCGCGGCGTCTTGCGGCGCGAGACCCACCTCGACGCCGAGGCGCTCGACCTCGCGCGTTCTGGGCGCGAGCGCCTCGAGGGCGCGGGCCCGCGCGCGCCAGCCCACCTCGGCCACCGCGTCGGCCACGAGCGCCTCTCGGTCGCGCGCCCGGTCGTCGACCACGGCGCGGAGCTGGTCGCGCAGCGCGCCCTCGACCTCGCGGCGCAGCGACGGCCCCACGCGGCCGAGCGTCTCGCGCAGCCCCTGCACCGCGTCGCCGAGCGCGCTGCACGCCTCGACGCGGGCCCGCTCGCGCGCCTCGTCGCGGCCGAGCGCCTCGCGCGCGTCGGCCACCAGCGCCCG
>JBDHVF010000184.1:0-11422 GCA_039809605.1 Polyangiales bacterium
GTCTCGGCCGCGCATCCGCCGAGGGGCTGACGACGTCCCGGTCGCCAACCGAGCCCCGATCCCCACTGCACGGATCTCCCGCGCCATGTCGAACGATCCCCGAGCGACGCCTCCGTCTCGCCCGCGGGCATCGATGACACACGGTCCCGGCGCGCGTCGTCGCCCGACCCGCTGGTTGCGCAACTCGTGGTCCACGGCGACTTCGCCGCGTAGCGCTACCGCGGCACGAAGCGCACGGAGGTGCCCGCCGTCACGCGCACGGCCGGGGCGTCGATCGACGCGAGCCAGCCTCGCAGCCACGGGACCGCATAGGCGCGGCCGTCGGGCGGCGGCGCGGCGTAGCGCAGCTCGACGACGTTGGTGCCCTCGTAGAGCAGCACCTCCCACTCGGCGTGGCTGATGTTCTCGGCGCCGCGCGCCCAGAGGCCGCCGCCCAGCACGAGCCTGCGCGTGGGGGCCGTGCCCAGCACACGCGCGCAGCCGGGGTTCGGAAGCCAGAGCGCGAGGTCGTGCGTGTCGGGGCCCCACAGCGACACGAGGAAGCGCCCCTCGGGCCTCCCGAGGCCGACGGCGCGGAGGTTGAAGAACCCTTCGGGCGAGAGCTCGGTCTCGTAGGTCGTTCGCGCGAAGGTGAACGAGAGCGGCGTCGAGAGCGGGGCGAGCGGCACGTCGCAGGGGTCTTCGAACGCCACGCCCTCTCGCACCTCGATGTCGTAGCTCGGGGCGAGGCAGCGCGCGTCGTCGTCGACGAAGCGGCACTCGAGCCCCGCCACGCACCGCGGAGCGCCGCCGAGGATGCACATCTCCCCCGCCGCCGATGCGCGACGGCAGAAGCCCAGCACGCACGAGAGCCCCGCGTCGCAAGGCGTCGCCGCGTCGCGGCAGCGCGCTCCCTCGACACCGTCGCGCGTACACGTGCCGCGCACGCACCACGACCCCTCGGCGCACTGTGGCGAAGCGTGGTCATCACACGCCGCGCCCACGGCGCGCGCTTCGAGGCACACGCGCCTCGTCGCCGACCCACTGGAGACGGTCGCGCAGCGAAGGCCCGGGTCGCAGCCGCCGTCGGGGCGGCAGGCTCCCTCACGCGCGCCGTACCCGCCGCAACGGCTCGGGAAGCCCTCGCACCGCTCGTCGCCTTCGCACGGCGTCTCGGGTGTACAGGCAGAGCCCGAGGGCAGCACCGGATGGCATTCTCCCGCGGTGCAGCGCGTCCCCGTCGGGCAGGCCGTCGGGTCGCTGAGGATGCACGGAGGCGGCCCGAGAGGCGCGCAGTGACGCTCGCGCCTGTCCGGGTCGGTCACGCAGGCCGTCCCGTCGGTGCACTCGCCGAGCTGCGTCTCGTGGTCGGACCTCGTGCCATCGCAGCGGTCTCCCGCGTGGAGCGCGCGCACACAGACCGGCACCCTTCCGAACTGCAAGGGCGCACAGACCAGACCGCCGTCACACGCAGGCGAGGCGGGGCGGCACCACCCGCCGTCGCTTCCGTCGAGACGGCACGTGTCTTCGCAACGCGCCCCGCTCACACAACCGTCGGACGCGGGGAGGTCGCCACACGCCGCCCCGAGCGCCACCATGGGGCGACACAGCCCGCCGAAGTCGCACGCGAGGCCCGCGTCGCACGGCGGCGCGACGCGGCGGCAGCGCCCGTCGAGCGTGCCGTCGGCGACGCACCGATCACCAGCGCCGGACATCGCGCGGCACGACGCGCCCTCGACGCACGACGGGGCCCCCGTCGAACAGCGCTCGCCCACGCTCACACGCGGAACGCAGCGTTCGGCGACGCAAGCGTAACCCGCGTCACAGGCACCCCCGCGGCACGGCGCACCAGGCGTGCCGAAGCGTCGACAACCGGCGTGGCCGTCGGCGTTCATCACGCACGCCGTGAGCAGTCCGCAGTCGCCGCGCCGCGACGGATCACACGGCGCGCCCTCGACGCCAGGACGCACGCAGCGCGACGTGTCGCAGGCGAGCCCCGCGTCGCAGCCGTCACCAGGGCGCCTGCACAAGCCGCCCTCGGCGCCGTCGCGGATGCATCGGGGCAGAGATTCCTGAACGGCCACGCACGACTCGCCCTCGCGGCACCACGGCTCGGGCCGCCACGCGGAGCCGTCGGAGGCCGCGCGACACGCGGCGCCCGAGGGGAGCGCGGGCACGCAGAGCCTCTGGGACCCCGCGTCGACCGCGGCGCAGACGAGTCCCTCATCGCACGAGGGCCCACGCTTGCGGCATGGCTGGAGCCGCGCCCCCGCGGGCGCGCATCGCCCGTTCACCGGACCGGGCACACAGACGCCCTCGGCGCATTGCGCGCTGAAGAGGCAGTCGCCGCCGATCGCGACCACGGGTACGCAGCGCCCCGGGGGGCCGTCGGCGGTGCCGTCGACGCAGCGCATCCCCGCGTCACACGGAGCGCCCTCACGTCGACACGCGCCGAACGTGGCGCCGTCGGGCACGCAGCGGCCGATCGCGCTCGAGCACGTCGAGCCCGGTGCGCAGAGGTTCGCGCGTCCTGCGGCGTCGCACGGGGCGCCGACGGGCAGCGTGTCGGGCAGCTCGACGAGGTCGATCGCCCCCGCGATCTCGTCGAGGGCCACCGCGATCGTGAGGGGAACGCCCGCGCGCACCCGCTCGCGGGTCACCGCCTCGGACGCGCCGTCAAGGGGGTAGCTCTCGAGCGCTCCGCTGCACGCGAGGCGATGCGCCGACGCGCCGCACCCGTCGAGCACGACGATTCGATCGACGCGCAGCGAGGACACGCCCGTGAAGACCCGCTGCACCCTCAAGAACGCGTCGGCGCGCGGCGTGTACCGCAGCACCAGGCGGTGCGTGGTGCCGATGGGAGCGCCGCACCCCGACGACGGAGGCAGCGGCGCGCCGCGTTCGAGCTGCGACGGGTCGAACGAGACGGTCGTGACGCGACCGTGCGCGTTGCCCGTGGCGTTCGCGTCGATCGTTCGCGCGCCGCAAAGGTCCACGGGTGGGTCGACGACGTCGGGGCGCGACGCGTCGGTGGGACCGGCGTCTCCCGTGGTCGCGGTGACGATGTCGGAGCAGGCGGTGATGACAACGAGCGCAAGCGCGAGCGGGACGCGTGGTGGCTGCATCGAGCGAGTGTCGCCGCGATGGGCAGCGTGTGCAATCACCGCTCGCTGACGGCGTCGCGAGTGCGCCGCGGCTCCGCGGAGCCGCGGCTGGTCTCTCGCTGCTGCCATCGCGATCGAACTGCGCTTCGAGCGCCGACGACGTCGCGAGTGCGCCGCGGAGCCGCGGCTGGTCACGCGCTGACGACGTGAGGGACGAACCGCCGTCGCGCTACCGGAACACCTCGGCCAGCGGGATCACCCGCACGTCCTCCGCCCGCACGGGCAGCGCGTACGTGGCGATCTCGCGGTCCTCGGCCATCACCTCGGGCGGCTTGGGCGACTCGTACGTGATGGGCGACGGCGCGTTCGAGCCGATTGCCTGCGCGAGCTCCTGCGCGTTGGGCGCGATGATCGCGACCCACACGTCTTGCGCGGTGAGGTGTCGCTGCACCGCGGCGCGCAGCGAGTCGGCGGTGAGCGCCGCCCACGCGTCTCGTGTGCGACGGGCCCACGAGCCCGGCTCGAAGCCCAGCAGCGCGTCGTCGAGGGCGTAGCCCAGGCGCGCGGTCTCGGTCTGCGTGTAGAGCCCCACGTAGCCGTCGAGAAAGCCCCGCACGCGGTCGATGTCGCCCTGCGGAACCCCGTCGCGCACCATGCGATCGAGCGCCCTCACCGCGGCGCGCAGCGCGAAGTGACCCGCGCGCGCGGGCACCGGGCGGATCCACACCGACGCGTACTGCTGCCGCCGAAGGATGTTCGGCCGCGGGAAGCGCGACCCGGGCTCTTCGAGAAAGTGCTCCGCGTACGCGTAGTCGCCGTAGTTGAGCCCGCGCGCCTCGCGGATCGTTTGATACAGCACCCCCACGCTCTGACGGTGCAGCCCGAGGTACGCCGTGGCGAGCGAGAGCGCCGCGTGGTCGGGGTCGCGCCGCGTCACCGTGAGCGGAAAGCCCAGGGAGATGGCCGTGCTCGACGCCGCGGGCTTGTCGACGATCACCACGTGCATGCCGTGGGGGCGCTCGACCGAGGGCGCGGCGGCGACGTCGGCGCAGCGCGCGGGAAGCGTCGAGAGGTCGCCTCGGATGGTGTCGACCAATGCAGCAGGCCAGGCGCCCGCGAGTCCCACGGTGATGCGCGTGGTGCAGAAGAGGTTGCGGTGGTGGGCGCGCACGTCGTCGAGGGTCACGGCCTCGAGTCCGCGCTCGGTGCCCACGGGCGGGTGACCGTAGGGGTGCGACGGGTAGACGAGCGACTGGAGGAGCTCCTTGCCGAGCGTCTCGTCGCTCGACCCGCGGAGCTCGAGGCGAAGGTCCGCGAGGCTCTGCGTCTTCACGCGGCGGAAGTCGTCGTCGGCGAAGCGCGGCGTGAGCACCACGTCGCGCAGGAGCGGATAGAACTGCGTGACGTGGTCGCGGTGCGCCTCGCCCGTGATCACCGTCTGGTCGCGGTCGATCTGGTAGCGAATGCGCGCGGCCATCGGAAACAGCCGCCGCGTGAGCTGCTCGTACGTGAGGGCCTGCGTGCCTCCCTCGACCATGAGCCGCGTGGTGAGGCGCGTGAGACCTTCCCTGCCCTGCGGGTCGTCGGCGCTGCCGCCCTGGAGCACGATGCGGAACGTCACCCTCGTCGACGCCTCGTCGCGCTGCTCGACGACGCGCACGGGCTCCCTCGGCGGCGCGGGCTGCGCGACGGGCATGGGCTGCGTGCGGGGTTGGGGCTCGGTGATCGCGGTCGCGGGGGTGCGCGCGCCCGAGCACGCCACCAACGCGATCGACGCGCACTTCATGAAGCGCTTCGAGAAGCTCACGGCGCCCTCCGGATGCGAGGCGCGGGGCGGTTGGGACCGGCGCGCACCGCCCCTTGTGGAGCGCTCGCGGCGGGCGAGAGCGTGACGATCGAGCGTCGCGCGTCGGTGAGGTACGTGCGCGCCACGCGAGCCACGTCGTCGGGCGTCACGTTCGAGAGCCGGTCGTGGTAGCGCTGGTAGGCCATGGGCTCTCCCGTGACGGCCATGAAGCGCGCGACGACCTCGGCCGCGTCGGAGGGCGTCTCCACCGAGAGCGGGAGCTGGTAGCGCAGGTGCGAGATCACCTCGCGGATGCGCTCGGCGGGCACCTCTCCGCGGCCCACGCGCGCGAGCTCGTCGGAGACCGCGCGCGTGACCTCGTCGTGGGTGATCGAGTCGCCCAGCGTGGCCTCGACGACGAAGAGGCCCGGGTCGCGGTGAAAGTCACCCGCCCAGCTCTCGAGCCCCAGGAGCTTCGACTCGCGCACCACGAGCCGTTGGTAGAGGTCCGACGACTCGCTGAACGAGAGCGCGTGCACCACTTCGAGCGCCGCCGTGTCGTTGCCGTCGAGCGAGAACGCCGGGATGCGATACCCGATGAGCTCGCGCGGCGGAGACGTCCCCTCCCACGCGAGCGCGCGGCTGCGAGGGCCCGTGGGGTCGGGCTCGCGCGGAATGACCGGGTTCGCGCGGTGCGACTGCCACGCCCCGTAGTGCTCGGTGACCAGGGCGAGGAGGCGCTGGCGGTCGACGTCTCCCGCGGCGATGACCGTGCAGTTGTCAGGGGTGTAGAAGCGCCGGAAGAAGCCCTGCGAGTACGTGTAGTACCGGGGCATCGCCTGGATGTCGGCGAGGTAGCCCATGGTGGTGTGACCGTAGGTGTGGCGCGTGAACGAGAGTTCGGAGAGCGTCTCCCACATCTGGTGCACGGGCGACGCGGCGTTCTTGTTGTACTCACCGAGCACCGCGCGCGTCTCGGTCTGAAACGCGGGCTGCGCATAGAACAGGTTGCGGAACCGATCGGCCTCGACGGGCACGAGGTCGGCGAGCGAGCGCGAAGGGACGGTCACCGTGTAGAGGGTGAAGTCCTCGGTGGTGAAAGCATTGTTGTCGGCGCCCATGCGCTGCATGCGGTGCTCGTACTCGTGGGCGGGCATCTCGCGCGTGCCGCGGAACATCATGTGTTCGAAGAGGTGCGCGAAGCCCGAGTGGCCGGCCTCGACCTCGTCGCGCGCGCCCGTGCGAACGAGGGTGAAGTACGCGACGATGCCGGGCGCGTCGTAGGGCACGGTGACCACGGTGAGCCCGTTGGGCAGGCGGTCGACGGTGGGCTCGTGCGGGAGCACCTGCGCCGCGGCGGGCGCCGACGCGAGGCCGAGCGCGAGGGCCGCGGCGAGGAGCAGGGAGCGTCTCGGTTGCAGCATGGCGCGCGAAGATCATCGCAACGCCGCGCGAGGGGCAAGGGGGAACTGGCGCCGCGAGCGCGTCGCGGTGATACCGTCGCGACATGGCTGGTGAGCCCTCGCTCGATCCGCGCTTGCCGAACCTGCGCCCCGAGGTGGTCGACGGGTACCTCAACGCGCCGCCGAACGTGATCGCCGAGGTGCTCGACGGAGAGCTCGTCACCATGCCGCGCCCCCGCCGTCAACACGCGCGCGCCGCGACGAAGCTCGGCGCCGCGCTCGATGGCCCCTTCGACGCGGGCCACGACGGCCCCGGGGGTTGGGTGTTCCTGGGCGAGCCCGAGCTGCGTCTGGGGCGACTGCCCGACATCGTCGTGCCCGACCTCGCGGGCTGGCGTCGCGCTCGCCTGCCCGAAGACTTCTTCGCCGACGACGCGCCGGCGTACATCGAGCTCGCGCCCGACTGGGTCTGCGAGGTGCTCTCGCCCTCGACCGAGCGCGACGACCGCGGCCGCAAGATGCGCATCTACCGTCGAGAGGCGGTCGCGCACGTCTGGCTCGTCGACCCGTCGCTCCAGACCCTGGAGGTCTACCGGCTCGAGAACGGTCGCTACTCGCTGCTCGACACGTACGAGGGCGACGCCGCGGTGCGCGCCGAGCCCTTCGACGCCGTCGAGCTCTCACTGGCCGCGCTCTGGTCGCGATAGGAGCGGGGACCCCGTCGTACGAACACCGGCATGAAGTGCGTATCAGCTCGAGTTGCCCACGCAGAGGTGCGTGCGCAGGTCGCAGTGAGAGCTCGCGCCGCAGATCGACGGCGTGGTCGCGCAGTCGGGGATGCACAGCACCTCGTCGAGCATGCGCGTCTGCACGCGCGTGCACACGTAGCGCCCCGGCTGGTCGTTGCGGCAGCGCGCGACGGTCTCTCCCGCGGGCAGCGAGCACCGCATGATGCACGCCTCGCCGAAGGGAACTCCCGTGACGTTCACGCACGCGCCGCCGGCCGACTGACACGCGTTGCGGTTGATCGGCAGCACGCACGACATCGAGCAGTAGCCGCCGGGCACCTGCGTGAAGCAGTTGGTGCCCGACGAGCAGCTCCCGGCGCCCGTGCACGCTCGGCCCACGGGCCCCGGCGACGCGCACTGCGCGGGCGGAGACTGCGCCGGGAACGGCGCCACCCCGCCCACCTCGCACGCGTTCGAGAGCGTCGGGCAACCCTGCGCACCCTGCGGGCAACATCGACCGCCGTTGCACTCGTAGCCGTCGGGGCAGCCTCCGTTGGGCTCCGTCGCCACGCCGCAACGGATCGACCCCGTGCGATCGAGCTCGGGCGCCGCGCACGCCGCGACGCACACCGCCCACACGAGCGCGCGCCTCACAGCGAACCTCCGAGGGTGAGGCCCGCGCCTCCGCCGGGCAGCAGGGTGAGCTGCGGCGGGGAGTTCACCACCACGCGCTCTCCGGGGCCGCGAAGCAGGAGCCACAAGACGCCTCCCAGCACGAAGGCGCCGCCCGCGCCCGCGAAGATGTACGTGCGCGTCGCCTCCCCGCTCGCGCGACCGAGGGCGTCCTGCGCGCCGGAGTTCCACGGCTCGTCGCCGCGGTTGGCGGCGTTGAGCGTGTTGATGTCACCCCGCGCCACGAGGCCCTGAATGAGCGCCGCCACGCCGAGCGCGCCTCCCACGCCCACGAGCGCCCACGGCATGACCGTCGAGACCGTGCTGCGCCGGTACTCGACGCGGTACCACGCGGGCTGGATCACCGTGCGCTCCACGGTGCGCACCTGCGGGGGTGGCGGAGGGGGTTGCGCGGGGTTCTGCGCGGCCTCGGCGGCGCGAGCGCGGGCCTCGTCGACGCGCTGGCGCAGCGTGTCGATCTGGCGGTCGAGCGCGGCGCGGTCGAAGCCCGACGCGCCCGCGTCGCGAAAGAGCGTGAGGGCTTCGAGGGCGCCCGCGTCGTCGCCCGAGGCTTCGAGCGCGCGACCGAGGTTGAACAGCAGCGCGGGCTCGTGCGAGATCGCGTGCGCCTCGCGGAACGCGCGCGCGGCCTCGGCGAAGCGCCCCTCGGCGAACGCGCGGCTGCCGCTCTCGTAGAGGTTGCGCGCCGCCTCGCTCATGCGCCCCTGCGCCGACGCCGTCGCGGGCAGCGCCGTCAGCGCGAGCGCCAGAAGAAGTGTCCGTACGCCCATGGGCGAGAGCGTATCCACCCGCTCGACGCGCGGGTCAATCCCGTTTCGCGGCGCGCTTCTTCGCCGAGGGCTCACAGAACATGATGGCCGACCACGTCTCGTCGATGGAGCAGACCTTCGAGTCGACGCGCCCCACCGCGCGCCCCACCTCGATCACCGTGAGGCTCGTGAGGTCCGCGGCCGCGCCCGAGGAGCGCTTGGGCCACGCGATCCACACGGGCGCCTCGCCCGCCGAGGCGATCACCCGCGCGACGTCGCGCTCGAGGTCCTCGCCCGTGCGTACGAACCAGATCACCAGATCGCCGACGCCACGCTCGCGGATGCGCGACCCTTCGGGCATCTCTCCGAGGGCGTCTTCGAAGCTCCCCGGCGCGTCGAGGGCGACCACGGTGGCGCCGGGCTTGATCGCGAGCTTCTTCGCGAGGGGCACGCTCGACGGGGCGACGGCGCTCTTCGGCACGTGGGGCCTCGCGAGGGGGTTCGCGATCGCGGCCCTGAGCGCGCTTCGAATGCGCGGCCACGTGGTGTAGGTCGCGTCGGGCAGCATGGCCCTCGCGCGCGCGACCTTCTCGGGCGCGCCGTCGACGAAGACCAGCGGCAGGTGGCGCCCCCACTTCGACTGACGCACCAGCGCTGCGATCGACGCCCCGTGCGAGGGCATGCGCCCCAGGTCGATCACCAGGGCCTCGGGGTCGCCCTCGCGGATGTGCTTCGTCGACCCGTTGGGCTGGGCCGTCGAGACCACGTGGCCCGCGGCGCGCAGGCGCTCGGCGCGCTCCTCGGCCTCGTCGGCGTTCCAGTGGATCAGGTGGACGCGCGCCATCGCCGCGGCCCGTACCACGGGGGTGACTGCCGGGGCGAGTTCCGTGGCACGATCGCGCGCCATGCGTTGGTGCATCGCCTTCCTCGCGCTCTCGACCGCGTGCTCGTCGGACCCCTCCCCCTCGCCCGCGCCCGACGCGTCGACCGACGCGCCCGACGCGGGGCCCATGTGCCCGCCCCCCCTCGGCACGGCCCGCCCACGCACGGTGGCGCCCACGCCGGGGCCGCTCGACGACGTGCTTCGGATGAACCACATCCAGCTCAAGGCCACGCACAACAGCTACCACCTGCGCCCGCAGCTCGAGGTGCCCGACTGGGCCTACAGCCACGCGCCCCTCGACGTGCAGCTCGATCAGCAGGGCGTACGAGGCGTCGAGCTCGACCTGCACTGGAACGCCGCCTGCCGACGCTACGAGGTCTATCACCTCGGCTCGATCGACGACCGCACGACCTGCCGCGTCTTCACCGACTGCCTCCAGACGATCCGCACGTGGAGCGACGCGCACCCGTCGCACCACCCGCTCTTCATCCATATGGAGCCCAAGGACACCTACCCGAACGGCGTGCCCGACGAGCGGATCACGCAGCTCGACATGGAGATCCTCTCGGTGTGGCCGCGCGAGCTCATCGTGCGTCCCGACGACGTGCGCGGGTCGTCGACGAACGTCGCCGAGGCGATCCGCATGAGGGGGTGGCCGACGCTGCGCGAGTCGCGCGGCAAGGTGCTGTTCTACATCGACCGCACCGACAACTTTCGCGCGGCGTACCTGGGCCGTGACCACAACCTCGCGGGCCGCGTGGCCTTCGTCGACGGCACCATGGCCGACCCCTTCGCGGCGGTGCTGATCCTCAACGACCCGACGCGTACCGCAGACATCACCGCGGCGCTGCGGGCGAACTTCATCGTGCGGGTGTTCTCGTGGACGGCGCCCGACTTCGACGACGCGCACGCGCCCTCGCGCGTGCTCCCGACGGGCGCGCAGATCATCAGCACCGACTACCCCGCCGAGGCGCCGGGCGTGACCCGCTGGGTCGAGATCACCGGGGGGTCTCCCTCGCGCTGCGACCCCGTGACGGCGCCGATGGGGTGCACTTCGGCCGCCATCGAGTCGCTCGCGCGGTAGAGTCGCGCGCATGCGCAAGCTCAACTACTCCCTCGTCGACGTGTTCACCGAGCGCCCGCTCATGGGCAACCCCCTGGCGGTGTTCACGCTCACGCGCGAGCTGCCCGACGCGGTGATGCAGCGCCTCGCGCGCGAGATGAACCTCTCGGAGACGGCCTTCGTGACCCCCACCTCCGCGCGCTCGACGGCCCGCCTGCGCATCTTCACCCCCGTGCGCGAGGTGCCCTTCGCGGGTCACCCCGTGGTGGGCAGCGCGTACGTGATCGCCCGCTCGACGCCGCTCGGCCTCCTGCGCTTCGAGACGGGCGCGGGGCTCATCGAGGTGGTGATCGAGCGCGAGGGAGGCTTCGTCTCGAAGTGCGTGATGGCGCAGCCCGCGCCCGCGTACCGCGACGTCGAGGTCGACGCGGCGCTCCTTCGCGCGGCGATCGGAGTGGCTCCGTCGGGCGCGGTGCGCGAGGGCTCGAACGGGCCGACGTTTCTGCTCGTGCCCGTCGACGACGTCGACGCGGTGAGGCCCGACATGGGCGCGCTCGCGCGGCTGCCTCCGGTGGGCGTATACGAGAGGCCCCGCGGGCGCGTGACCCGGCAGCGCCTCTTCGCGCCGACGCTGGGCGTGCCCGAAGACCCGGTCACGGGATCGCTCGCGGGCCTCGTGGCGCAGCGGCTCCTGCTCGACGGGCTCGTCGAGCCGGGCGAGCTCACGATCCACCAGGGCGAGCAGGTCGACAGGCCGGGCGTGGTGTGGACGCACGTCTCCCACGAGTGGCCGCCGCGCGTGGGCGGCGCGTGCGCGTCGGTCGCGCGGGGCACGGTGGAGATCCCGGTGTAGCCCTCCCCCCGTCCCCCTCCCGCGGAAGCGGGAGGGGGTGCCTGGGAGTAGCCTGCATACCCTCACCCCCCCGCCCCTCTCCCGCGAGGTCGCGGGAGAGGGGAGCGCTGCCGCGCGCGTGATGGCGGCGTGACGGTCGCGCTGCCGCGCGCGTGATGGCGGCGTGACGGTCGCGCTGCCG
>JBDHVF010000185.1:0-11378 GCA_039809605.1 Polyangiales bacterium
CGATGACACCGCCCGCCACCTGCGGAGGCTCGGGCTGCGGTATGGGCGGCGGCGGCGGCGGCGCGGGCGGCGCGGTGCGCCTCGTCTCGCTCGGCGCCGCGAGCCTCGGCACCAACCTCGTCACGGTGAACGGCGCGGGCGGCGGCGGGAGCACCTGCGGCAGCACCGGCGGCGGCGCGGGCGCCGTCGGGCGCATCGGCATCGCCGCGGCCTCCATCACGGGCACCACCACGCCCGCGTTCGACCGCAACTGACAATCCCCCCCTCTCGCGCGGCGCCTCCGTGTCGTCACGGAAGGCGCCGCGCGCCCCTCACGTCGACTCGATCGAGCGCGGGTGGCGGTCCTCGCCGAGCGTGACCGTGAGGCGCGGCCCGTCCACACCCGCGCCCGCGCGCAGCGGCGGCACCCACGCCTCGTACGCGTGCATGAAGCGCAGCACGTAGTCGCGCGCCTCGTCGTCGCTCAGCGCAGGAGCTCCGCCCGCGCGCCGCGCGCGCTCGGCGTCGACGCGCCAGCGCACCACGTACGAGGGGTCGGCCATCACGAGGTGCACGAGCCCGTCGGCGAGCTCGTGCCACGACTCGTACGTCGCGAGCGCGCCGTTCGCAGGAGCCATCGCGGGGTCCGCGAGCGCCGTGGGCTCGACGGGCGTGAAGCCGAGCATCCACCCCTCGACGAGCACGAGGTCGAAGGGCCCACGCTCCGTGCGCCACGACGACTCGGGCGCGCGGTCGCCGCGGCCTCCGCGCGCGGACTTGTCGTACGCGGGCACGCGCACGCCGCCGCCCTCGTCGTCGCGCAGCGCCTCGATCACGCGCCGCCCGAGCGCGACGTCGTGCGTGCCGGGGTACCCGCGGAACTCCAGGTAGCGGTTGCCCGGGTGCCTCGCCGCGAGCGCCACCTGCTCGTCGTGCGTGAGGTAGAAGTCGTCGATCGAGACGTCGACGGCGCGTAGGCCGCGCGCCGCCAGCGCGTCGACGGCCGCCGCACACAACGTGCTCTTGCCCGCCCCCTGCGGCCCGCTCACGAAGATCACGCGCGGCCTCTTCGCGCGCTCGCGCACGCGCGCCTCGAGCCACTCGCACACCGGGAGGTAGTAGTCGTCGACGCGGCGCGATCGGTCGGGGACGTCTTCGAGCCTGCGCAGCAGTCGCTCGCGTAGCGGGTCGGTCATGCGCGGAGGCTACCGCAGGTCGCGCCGCGCGACGCGAAGATGCTGGCCGCTTCGACCCGCACGGCTCTATGGTCACCGCCATGCAACGCGTACTCGAAGACCTCGTCGAGCTCCTCGCGCTCGAGCGCATCGACCGCGACCTCTTCCGCGGCCGCAGCCAGGACCTCGGCTGGGGAGCCATCTTCGGCGGTCAGGTGCTGGGGCAGGCGCTCTCGGCTGCGGCGCAGACTGTCACCGCCGATCGACCTGTGCACTCGCTGCACGGGTACTTCATCCGCGCGGGGGAGCTCGACCGACCCATCGTGTACGAGGTCGACCGCCTGCGAGACGGCAAGAGCTTCTCGACTCGCCGCGTGGTGGCCGTGCAGGAGGGCGAGGCGATCTTCTCGCTCGAGGCGTCGTTCCAGGTCGAGGAGCCCGGCTTCGAACACCACGACCCGACCCCCGCGGTGCCCGCGCCCGAGTCGCTGCCGTCCGAGCGCGACATCGCGCTGCGCTACGCCGACAAGCTCCCCGAGGCCGTGCGCGCGATGGCCACCGCCG
This sequence comes from Polyangiales bacterium, assembly GCA_039809605.1. GTDB lineage: Bacteria > Myxococcota_A > Polyangia > Polyangiales > CAISKJ01. Next base: position 1,719 of record JBDHVF010000185.1, read on the forward strand.
AGCGCCCCATCGAGATCCGTCCCATCGAGCCGCGCAACCCCCTCGAGCCCACCGCGCAGCCCCCGTCACGGCGCATGTGGTACCGCACCGTCGACCGCCTGCCCGACGACGCCGCGCTCCATCGGTACCTCCTCGCGTACGCGTCGGACTTCTCGTTCCTCGGCACCGCGCTCGACCCGCACGCGGTGAGCTGGCTCACGCCCGGCATGCAGGTCGCCAGCCTCGACCACGCGATGTGGTTCCACCGCCCGTTTCGCGTCGACGAGTGGCTGCTCTACGACGTCGAGAGCCCCAGCGCTTCGGGCGCGCGGGGCCTCGTGCGCGGGCGCTTCTTCGACCGCGAGGGGCGCCTCGTCGCCAGCGCCGTGCAAGAGGGGCTGATTCGAAGGCGCGCGCGCTGAGCCCGGGTCAGAACCTGACCTGCCCCTGCACCTGGCTGAGAAAGGCCACCTGCTGGTAGAGCCCCAGCGTCGTCGCGCCCACGAGCGCGCCCACCTGCCACCGAGAGAACGTGTAGCTGGCGATCGCGCCGCCCGTGAAGTCGAAGTCGCTGCGGCCCGCGGCGCGGCGGGCGGCCACCGCGGCGGGGGCCTCGTCCTCCTCGCCGATGTCGCCGCGCACCTGCCCCGAGACGCCCAGCGCGAGCGCGGGGATCGGGCGCGCCGCGGCGTAGACCCGGGCCTCGAGGTCGTGCTCCCCGCCGTCTTCGAGCGACTGGCCGAAGGTGCCCTGCACGCCCGCCTCGAAGCGCCGCGTGCGGTACTGCATCGAGTACGACGCCTCGACCTCGTTCTCGCCGCCGAGGTAGCCCACGCGCTTGTACGTGAGCGACACGCCGCCGAGCAGGCCCATGCCGTCGGCGCGCCCGAAGAGCTGGTAGCGCACCTGCGCGAAGGGCGTGAGCGAGTCGGCCGCGCCGCGGTCGCCGCCGAACCACTGCGTGCCCGCCGCGAGGGTGAAGCCCGCGGGCAGCCCGAGCTCGGCGTTCACGAAGGGCCGCACCGCCGAGAGCGCGCCCGCGGTCTGCAGGTCGGCCCCCACCGAGAGCCGGGGCATGAGCGACGGGAGCGCGGCCGCGGGCGTGAAGAGCGGCGTCGGCGACGTGTACGCGCCGCCCGTCGGGTCGTCGAAGCGGCCCGCGGGCTCACGGGGCGCGTCCTGCGCAGAGGCCGTGGCGGCGGTGAGAGACGCGAAGCACAGGGCGGCAGAGGCGGCGAGCGCGCGCATGGGGCACCACTTGGGGGGGCGAAGGGGGCGGCGACGGGAGCGACGTCGCCGAAGCCACGCAACGCTAGACCGGCTGCGCGACGCTCGTAAAGGCCCTCGTCGCGAAAGTCAGCGGACCTCTTCGCGCGGAGCCTCGCCGGGGTGCGGCGCGGCGTGCGCGCTCGCGGCCGAGCGCACGTAGCGCTCGCGCAGCGTGAGGAGGGGCTGCGGGCGCAGGCCACCGAGGATGACGATGGCGCAGAGGGCGAGCACCGCCACGCGCTCGCGCGGCCCCAGGTCGTCGACGGGCACGTCGCGCGTGACGCGCCCCGGCCGCCCGAAGAACGCGCGCAGAAAGCCACGGAGCATCGCGATGGCGTTGATGGCCGTGGTCACGAGCAGCGCCGTCGCCACCACGGGGTGCAGCGCCAGCACGCCGTGAAAGAGCAGGTCTTCGCTGACGAAGGTCATCGTGCCGGGGAAGCCCAGCGCCGCCACGGCGAAGATCACGAACGCCACGGTCATGCGCGGGCTCTGCGACGCGACGCCGCCGAGGTCGTCGGTCTGCGTGGTGCCCGTGCGCGCGTGGAGCCCGCGCGCCAGCACGAGCAGCCCCGCGAGCGCGAGGCCCGTCGCGGCGCTCTCGAGCAGCGCGCCGTGCACGCTCTCGGCGTTGCGCGTGGCGAGGCCCATGAGCGCGAAGCCCGAGTGGCTCACGGCGATGAAGCCCAGCATGCGCCGCAGGCCCCGCTGCGCCACCGCGAGCACCGAGCCGTAGAGGGCGCTCCACACGGCGAAGGCCACGACCGCGGGGCGCGCCACCGACTCGGCGTGCGGGAGCAGCGGCACGATCACCCGCGCGAAGAGGTAGAGCGGCACGTGCACCGTCGCGATGAGCGCGCCCGTGGCGTACGGGCCGTGCTCGAGCAGCAGCGGCAGCCACGCGTGAAAGGGCGCGATGGCGAGGCGCATGAACACCATCACCATCGCCACGAGAAAGAGCGGGAGCTGCCACGGCTCGGGGATCCCCCGCGCCAGGGCTTCGAAGTAGTCGAAGGGCGCGGCGGCGTGCGCGCGCATCCCCACGACGCCCGCCGCGGCCACCAGGGGCAGCAGGGGCAGCGAGCCGCCCCAGAGGAAGATCGTCCACGTGCGCTCGAACCAGGGGCGCTCGGCGGCGGCCGTCCACGGGATGACCTGGCGGCCGGGGAGGAGGCGCATGAACCAGAACCCCGCGAGGAGCGCGAGGTCGAGGCTGCACAGGATGCCCAGCGACGCCGAGAGCGTGCCGAGCATGGCGGCGACGTTGCGGCGGTCGAGCGACGCGCGCGGCGAGCCGAGGAGGAGCGCCAGCGCCACCACGTCGGCCACGGGCAGGAACAGCACGCTCAGCCCGTCGACGCCCATGCGCCAGCGCGCGCCGAGGCCCGGCACGCGGAAGAGCACCTCGCCGAACTGCACGCCCGCGGCGCCGGGGTCGAAGTTGAGCGCGACCCACGCGGCGAGCGCGAGCGAGGCGCCGACGAAGGCCGAGGCGATGCGCCGGGTGAAGCGCTCCTCGCGCCGCGCGAGCAGCACCACGGAGCCGACGGCGGGCAGCAGGACCAGCAGGGTGAGCAGAGGCATCTCAGGGCGACCCCGTCGTGGGCGTGTGATCGGGCGGCGGCTTCGAGACGGCCCTCGGCGGCTGCGTGTCGAGGGCGCGGCGCCCGACCCGCCGCGCGACGGCCTTGACCGAGCGGAGCTCGAAGCGGTCGAGCGCGAAGCCCAGGGTGAGAAAGGCCCTGCCGAGCCACTGCTCGAACACCACGTCGAGGTGAAAGCGGTCGAGCGCGAGGCGGTACCACCCCCGGTCGGCCTCGGGCGAGAGCCGCGCGCGAAGGGGCGCCGCCTGGGGCAGGGGCTCCGCGCCGTGCATCGCGCGCAGGGCCCGCTCGTGGTGGATGCTCGTCGGCGCCGTGAGCATCTGGTAGCCGCGCAGGAGGGCGTGGGTGACCAGGTGCACCGTCGCGAGGCGGTTGAGCCCGAGGGCGACCTCCACGACCATCACGCCCACCTGCGTCATGGCCGCGTAGGCGAGGCGGCTCTTGGCGTCGGTCTGCGTGCGCGTGACCATCGTGGCGTGCAGGGCCGTGACGGCGCCCACGAGCACCATGAGCTCGCGGGCCACCGGCGCCCGCTCGATCAGGGGCTCGGCGCGCAGCAGGAGGTAGACGCCCGCGTGCACCGAGAGCGAGGCGTAGAAGAGGGCGCTCGACGCGGTGGGGCCCTCCATCGCGCGCGGCAGCCACGCGCCCATGGGGAAGAGCGCCGACTTGCCCGCGGCGCCGAGCAGAAAGCACAAACCCACGAGCGAGCTGTAGAAGGTGCCGAGGTGCGCCACCGCGGGCGACGAGCGCAGCTCGGCGAAGGCCGTGGTGTGCGTGTGGTGGTGCAGCATCGCGGCGCCGAGCAGGATGCCGATGTCGCACAGGCGGTAGGTGACCATCACGCGGATGGCCGCGCGCGTCGGGCCCTGGCGCTCGTGGAAGAAGGCCACGAGGAGGATGGACGTGAGGCCCACCATCTCCCAGCCCGCGAAGAGCAGGTCGAAGGAGCCCGCCGTCACGAGCAGCAGCATCGCCGCGGCGAAGACCGCGAGCAGCAGAAAGAACCTGAAGAAGCCCGGCTCCCGGTGCAGGTAGTTCACCGAGAAGCGCCCCACCAGCAGGGTGATGAAGCTCACCAGGGTCATCATCGTGGCCGAGAGGCCGTCGGCGAGAAAGGTGAGCTCGAAGCGGTAGCCCTCGATGGCGAACCAGTCGCCGAGCTCGACGCGCACCGGCCTGAAGCCCCCCTGCGCCAGCGCCGCGACGGTGCCGACCGACGCCACGAGCGAGGCGAGGAGCGAGAGCTCGACCACCCGCGACGTGGCCCGCTCGCCCGGCTGCCTCCCGAGCAGCCACAGCGCGCCGAGCGCCAGAAACGCCGCCATCGGCGCGAGCAGCGCGCCGCCCATCGTGCGCTGGAGCCACTCGCTCGCGCTCACGACGCGCCCCCCTTCGCGACGATGGCCGGCGGCAGAAAGTCGATCTGCCCCCGGTACCAGTCCCGCGACGACGGCGCGCGCGGCGTCGGGGGCTCGTCCGACGGGTCCCACGGCTCGAACGCGCCGCGCGTGAAGCGCTTCATCGCGCCCGTGCCGGGGTCGAGCGACACGAGCTGCACCCACTCGTTCACGACGAGCTCCTTCACCTCGGCCTGGCGCGCGGCGAGCGCGCGCAGCCGCTCGGGCGTCGCCTCGACCACGAGCAGCAGCCGCACCGGCTCGTGGATCTCGATCATCTGCTTCGGCAGGCCCGTGCGCAGGTCGCTCACGGCGCCGTCCATCACCCCGAGCAGCCCCACGGGGTTGTGCGGGAGCTTGGTGCCCGCGCCGTACCGGTCGTTGTCGGTGCACGAGAACAGGTACTCGAGGTTGATGCCCGCGCCCACGGGCCCCGCGGCCTGCAAGATGCGCTCGAGCACGCGCCCCTCGGGGTCCCCATCGGGGTCGTACGAGATGAGAAAGCACCTGCGGTCGAAGAAGAGCCCCCGCGTGAGCGAGCGCCGCCCGACGACGCCCGAGGCGATGGTCACGTGCCCGAGCTCGGGCCGCGCCTGCGAGATGTCCGCCGCGCGCCCCTCGACGTGCCGCAGCGCGCGCTCGGGCGAGGGGTCGTACGGGGCCGACTCGAACTTTCGGCAGCGCTCGTGGGCCGACATCTTGCGCGCGTCGTCGAGCACCTCGACCGCGCGCGCGAGGTCGGCCGCGTGCGAGGCCGGCAGCGCGTCGGTGTCGTAGAGCGCCACGCCGTCGGTGGTGGTGTCGTGCTCGCCGCCGACGAAGCAGGTCGTGTCGGGGATGTGAATGCCCCTCGCGACCAGGGCCTCTCGCACCGCGGGGTCGTTGGCGAGGCGCGCGACGAGGCGCGCGTTGGGGCCGCCGTGGCGCCCGCCGCACGCGCCGCAGTCGTAGGCCGAGCGGTGCGGGTTGTTGACGCTCGTGCCCCCGTGGCCGAGCACCACCACGAGGCGCGCGAAGCGGCGCGTGAGGCCCACGTTCTCGAGCGAGGCCGCCACGCGCTGCGCCGCCTCGACCACGGTGAAGCCCGTGGGAACCCCCGCGCCCTTCGCGGCGTCGTCGGGGCGCAGCGCCGTGAGCGCCGTCGGCGGCGAGGGGAAGGCCGCGCGCGCCGACGCCTCGCGCAGCCGCGCTTCGAAGCGCGGGGCCACGGTCTTGAGCACCCACGGCACCGTGGTGACGAGGCCGAAGAGCGGCGTGAGCACCGCCGCGCGCACGAGCCCCCGCGAGGCCTCTTCGAAGCGGTGGACGAAGCGCGCGAGGCGCCGCCGGCGCGCGCGGCGCAGCGCGGCGAGGGGCTTCGCGTCGGGTACGGGCGCCTCCTCGACGCGGTTGGCGGGGGTGACCACCACGGGGCACAGGGGCGCGTCGGCCGGGTCGTCGAGGCCGCGGTAGTCGATGGGCACGCCGAAGAAGCCCGCGTTGCCGTAGGTCTCGGCGCCCGGCTCGCGGGCCTCGATGTGGCGGCGAAAGCCCTCCTCGCGGTCGTCGAAGCAGCAGATGACCTGAAGCGTGAGGTCGGCGTCGGCCACGGCGCGCTCGCGCTCGGGGCGCGCGAGGTTGTCGGCCACGGCGCGCAGCACGCGCTGGCGGTAGCGCCGCTCGTACGCCTCGTGCCACACGCGGCGGCGCATGGTCTCGTCGAAGGCCGCGGCGCGCGAGAGCACGGCGGCGCGGGTGTCGGCGCTCATGGCGACGACGTCCCCGGCGGTGAGGCCCGCGAGCTGGGCGATCTGAAAGAGCCGCCAGGGCGCGTCGTGCCAGGTCTCGACGCCCGCGGGCTGCGGGAGCGCCAGCGCGATGTGCTGCTCGAGCGCGTGCAGGGCGCCGTCGTAGAGGAGCCGGCGCTTCGCCACGTCGCGCCACGCGAAGACGTCGTACGCGAGGCGCATCGCGAGGAAGTCGACCAGCGAGGCGGGGGGGGGCGCCCGCGGGGCGGTCCGACGGGCGGCGCTCGAGGCGGTGGATCATGCCCGCCCAGCCCGGCAGCTCGAGGGCCACGCGCGTGAGAAAGGTCGTCCACTCGGCGCGCGGCACGCGCAGCTCGCCGAGCAGGTCGACCAGCACGGCCTCGGGCGTCGTGCGCGAGAGCAGGAAGTCGCCGAGCCCGAGGAGCCACGGGGGCTCGGGCGCCCAGGGCGAGAGCGCGAGCGAGCGCCACGCGTGAAAGAGCCCCCGAGCCCGGTCGGGCATGGGCCACTCGGCCACCCCCTCGTCGAGGTACGCGGCGACGTAGCGGATGATGAGCGGGTGCGAGAGCTCCGCCGGGTCCTCGGCGGTCACGTCCTTCAAGAGGTCGCGGTAGAAGCGGTGGCGGCGGGCGCGGCGCGGGGCGGCGGGCGCGGCGGTCGACTGGCACGCGGCCCACAGCGCGCCCACGGCCACGGCCTCGGGCGACGACTCGAGCTGGCGGCGCAGCCCCGCGAGGTCGCGCACCTCGAGGGCCGCGTGCAGCGAGCCGCCGAGCGCGCCCTCGACCGCGCGCAGGTCGGCGGCGCCCTCGCAGAGCGAGCGCACGTACGCCGTCGAGCGCTCGAGAAAGCGCGCCCGCACGACGTCGGGCACGTCGCTGCGCACCGAGCGCAGCGCGGCGCGCTCGTCGACGAGCCACCGCCAGCGCGACGGGTGCTCGACGGTCACCGCGTGCCGCAGGAGGAGCATGTCGAGCGTGTCGACGTCGAGCGGCCCCAGGCTCGCCGCGGCGTCGGGGCGGGGGTTCGTCGCGAGGGCGGCGCGCAGGTCGGCGTCGGTCACGCGCCCCGCGGCGTAGAGGGCCCTGAAGCGCGCCTCGGGGAGGTACGGCGCGGTGCCGAACTGCTCGCTCGCCGCCAGCACCGCGTCGTGAAAGTGCAGGTGCTGAAACGCGTGCAGCGTGTTGTGGTGAATGAAGACGTGGATGGGCCCCTGGTCGGGGAGCAGGTGGCCGACGTGCGAGAGCGCGTGCGAGAGCGCCTCGGAGGGCGTCTCGCCCGCGGCGTCGGCGTGGTGGGTCGCGTGCGTCACGAGGGGAGCGCACTCGTACGCGCCGCCGACCGAGACGTCAAAGGTGTCGTCGCGGCGCTCAAGAGTGCCTCAGCTCGAACCGTACAAAGCGCCAGGAGCGATGATGGGAAGCGGTCGTTGCGCGCCGAGTGCGCGCCGTCTGGGGTGGGCGCTCGTCTGCGCGCTGGGGCTGCACGCCTCGGCGGCGGATGCGCAGGAGCGGTACACGGTCTTTCGAGTGGGCGCGGACCTCGGCGTGTCGCGCATCGCGGGGGAGCAGTGGTGGCAGGTGAACGCCACGGGGCTCCTGCGGCTCGGGCCGTTCCGCACGGACTTCTACGTGCCGCTGCGCTTCGGCATGGCGGACTTTCACTTCCGCGAGGCCGACTACCAGCAGGCGCGCGACTTCCTGCGCGTGGTGCAGTGCACGCGCCTCGACCTCGGGGATTACACCCGCCCCGAGGACCGCCACGACCCCGAGTGCGACCCGTACCGCTGGACGGGCCGCAACGACGAGCGCACGTACCTGAGCCTCCGCGTGTCGCCGCTGCGCAGCCTGTCGCTCGGGCACGGCTCGCTCGTGACCGACTTCAACAACTCCCTCGACCCCAACCGACCGCAGCTCGGCGCGCAGCTCGACGCGCAGCTCCACATGCTCGCGGCGGCGCGGGCCTTCGTCGACGACGTGGTCAGCCCGCGCGTGCTCGCGGCCAACCTGCTCCTCCGCCCCCCGCAGGCCATCGGCCGCGAGTGGGACCGCACCCCCGAGGACTTCGTCGTGCGCGCGGGCGTGGTGACCGACCTCGCGGCGCCCCTGCGCGTGCGCAGCGCCTTCGGCCAGCCCGTGCGCGACGCCGAGGGCAACGTGCAGATGACCACCGCGCGGCTCACGGCCGTCACCGCCGACACGCACTTCACGTGGTTCTGGTTCCCCGACGAGAGCGACGACGGCACCACGCGCGAGATCGGGCTCCAGGGCTTCGCGGACTACAACCGCTTCCTCGAGGTCGAAGACGCCGACGGCCTGCACATGGGCCTGCGCTTTCGGTACCGGATGCGCGGCACGTTCAACCGCGTCGACGGGCGCGAGGCGCGCGAGCCCTTCACCGCCGAGACCTGGGAGCTCGACGCGGGCGGCGAGTACCGCAACATGGGCAACCGCTACCTGCCGGGCTACTTCGACTCGAACTACGACGTGCAGAGCCAGCAGTTCGCGACGAACAACCAGGCCCGCTCGCTGCTCGGCGTCGACGCGCTCACCACCTCGAAGCTCGAGTACCTGCTCTCGCAGCCCCTCGGCCGCAGCCAGGGCTTTCAGGCGTACCTGCGCTTCGTGATCCCGGTGCCCACGGCCTCGGGCGAGCCCCCGTCGCGCATGCCCATCACCCTCTGGGCCGAAGACGCCACCGGCCCGCTGCGCACCTCGGTGAGCGCCTCGGTGGGCCCCTTCAGGCTCGACCAGCTCATCGTCGGCGCCCAGGTGCAGCGCAGGAACTTCGACGGCTGGTCGAACCTCTTCTCCCTCGACGGCACGCTCATCCGCGTGCTGGGCGCGGTGTTCCTCTCGTCGTCGCAGGCGCGCCGCGAGAACGACAGCCTGCTCAACAACCTCGTCGTGAACTTCGCGTACACCCGGCGCTTCCTGCGCGAGTCCAACGGAGACCTCTCGACCGCCAACGACTTCCTCGTGACGCTCGGCTCCAGCCTCGGGGTGCAGTGATGCGACGTCTCGTGACCTCCCTCGTCCTCGCCTCGCTCCTCGGATGCGATCCCATCCCTCCGCCGCCTCCGTCGACCTGCCACGCGCAGTCGGGCGACCGCGTCGCCACGCAGGCCGAGGTGTGCGCCAACCTCGGGCGCCTCGGGTGCGCCATCGACGACTGCCCGCACGCCTACGGAACCTACGCGCAGCGCGTGACGCCCGAGGAGTTCCGCCGCCTCACCGCGTGCTACGTGCGCGCCACGACCTGCGATCAGGTCGACGACTGCGAGCGCGCCTGCGGGCCCGACGGCGGCAACGTCGTCGTCGGCCCTCCGCGCGACGCGTCGCCCGACGTGACCGACGCGACCGACGTGACCGACGTGACCGACGTGACCGACGTGACCGACGCGGCGAGCGAAGCCTCCACGGACGTGGGCAATGGCCCCGACGACGTGCCCGACGCCTCGGACGACCTCGTCGACGCCTCCGACGACGTGCCCGACGAGGGTTGATGGCGTGAATCAGGCCCCGCGACGGATTCAGCCCCACCACTCAGTTCTTGCTGTTTTTCAGGCGATTCGCGCGCTGCCATCGTGCGCCGGCGTCCTGGTCGTCCGAGTGCGTGGTCGTCGCCGCCCGGGGTACGCCGGAGTCCATGGGCTCGTTG
>JBDHVF010000186.1:0-11362 GCA_039809605.1 Polyangiales bacterium
GGGCTGCGCGTCGCGGTGATGGCGGCGGTGGGGGTGGTGCTGCGCGCCCGCGGCGGCGGGGAGCAGCAGCGCGATCGCGAGGGTGAGCAGGGTCTTCACGTGGCGCGTCCTCTCAGTAGATGGTCTGCTCGACCGAGGCGAGCGCGTTGGTGCCGTTGCTGGTGCCGCCGACGACGAAGAAGTACGCGCCGGCGAGCGCGAGGCCGAAGCTCTGCCGCGGCGCGGCGAGCGAGACCGAGGCGTTCGAGAAGCTGCCCGGCACGCCCGTGGCGCCGAGCGTCGAGAGGTTGGTCGAGTCGAGCGCGGCGCCCGACGCGTTCATCCCGCTGGTGCCCCCCATCGCGTAGAACTCCCCGTTCACCACGATCGCCGCGAGGGCGCCGCGGCGAAGGGCGTACGAGCTCGTGTCCGCGGGCGCCATGAGCGCGCCGCCCGAGCCGACGCGCGCGAGCTCCGTCGTTCGCAGCGAGCCCGACGCGCCGAAGCCGCCGGTGACGTACACGAACGCGCCCGCCGTCACCGAGGGCGCCGACTGCGGCGACGCCACGGCCGCCGCGGCGTGCTCGCGGGCCGTGGGGAACGGCGTCGCGCCCGCGGAGAAGCTCCCGAGGCGCGCGCCGTCTGCGCTGAGCGACGCGACCTCCCACGTCGCCAGGGGCCCCGACGGGCCGCGGCCCGTGAGCGCGTACACGAAGAGGTTGCCCGAGGGGTCGGGCGCGAGCGCCGCCGCGGCGGTCGCGCGCGCGGTGCCGAGCGCGCCGACCTGCGACCACGTGCCGGTGCTCCCGACCGCGAGCGGCTGGCTGTCGATGCCCGGCGTCGACGGCGTGGCGGTGGCGTCGTCGACGAAGGCGGTCTCGGGCGCGGCCACCGTCGCGAGAAGCACCTCGCTGCCCGAGGCGCCGTTCACCGCGGGCGTCCGGTAGACGCGGTAGCGCGCGGCGCCCGCGACGGCGCCCCAGCGCAGGCGCACCGTGCTGCCGAAGACGAAGTACGCCGTGACCTCGTCGCTCGGCAGCGTCTCGCCGCCGGGGTTGTCGGCGTCGCCCGCGGCCATCACGGCCGAGACGCGGTAGATCCACGCGCCCGGCGCGAGCCCGCCCGCGGGCACGCGCGTGAGCTCGGGGTCGGCGATCACGGGCGCCGTCGAGAAGTCGAGCACCTTCGCGCGAAGCACCGCGGCGCGCGGCGCGCCCGACGCGTCGGCGCCGCCGAGCACGTAGACGTAGCCGTCGCGCTCGACGGCGGCGTTGGCCACGCCCGTCACGCCCGCGGGCAGGCGGTTGCGCTGCACGCGCCACGCGCCGAGGCGGCCGAAGAGGTCGACGGAGGCGAGCTCCACCGAGTCGTGCACGGGCCCCCCCGCGCCGCCGTCGCCGCCGATCGCGTAGAGAAAGCGCGTGACGGCGTTGACCTGGCTCGACACGACCGCGGCGCCGCGGCGGGGCGTGGTGAGCGCCGTCGCGCCCGAGAAGGGGCCGAGCTTGACCGAGGGGTTGGTCAGCACGAACGACCCGAAGTCGGCCCAGGTGTTCTCGTCGGGGTCGGTCACCCGCAGCACGTACGCGCCCGGGGTCATGGTGTTGGTCGGCAGCGTGACCGAGATGCTCGCGGCGCTCGACGCGGTGACCGTGCCCGCCACGCTCGCGCCCGCGCTCGAGCGCAGCGTCACCTGCGGCGAGCGGAAGTTCGCGCCCGTGACCGTCACCGCCGTGGGCGTCTGCGTCGTGCCCGCGCCCGGCGACACGGCGGTGATCGTCGGCGGCGGCATCGCCGTCACGCGGAACGCGCCGCGGATCACGCCCCCGCCGCCGTCGGGGTTGATCGCGGCGAGGTCGTAGGTGACCGGCGGAAGGCCCGCGGGCACCACGGCCGACACCGTGCTCCCGTTGACGAACACGGGGCGCGAGAGCGGGCGCATGCGCGGCGTGAGCGACGGCACGACGACGTACACGCGCGGCGTCGAGACGAAGCCCGAGCCCTGGAGCACGATGGGCGTCGCGCCGCCCGTCCACCCGAAGGGCGGCGTCACGCCCGTGATGGTGATCGCGGGCGCGTCGCTGACGGTGTAGGCCCGCGCGAGGGTGATCGGGCAGCCCGCGACGGTCGACACGAGGTCGTAGGGGCCGCCCCCGCGGCCGCCCGCGGGGATGGTCGCGTTGAGCAGGTCGGCGCTCACGACCGAGACGTCGGTGAGCGCGAGGTCGCCGCCGCCCGCGGCCGCGCCGCGCAGCGCGAGGCTCGTGAGCGTGGCGAGGCCCGTGCCCACGATGGTGACGGGCATGTCGACGCCGCTCCACCCGCGCGTGGGGATGATGCCCGCGAGCGTCGGGGTGACGAGCGCGCCGGGGTTGTACGCGAAGGGCGCCGACGAGGCCGCGCAGCCCTCGGGCATCGTCACGCGCGCCGTGTAGCGGCCCATGGGGAGCGTGGTCGGCAGCTCGGCGAGGATCGTCGTCGGCGACGTGACGCGCACCATCGAGAGCGCGGTGGGCGCGGGCGTGTCGAGCGTGACCGTGGGCTGCGCCGCGTCGGTGGCGTGAAGGTTCGTGCCGGTGATGACCAGCACGGGGTTGCCGCCCGTGCACGACGCCTGCGCCGCGGCGGCCGTGACGGTGGGCGCGGCGTGGTAGGTGAACGCGCGCGCCAGCCGCGCGCCGCAGCCCACGGGGCTGGTGACCGTGACGTCGTAGGGGCCGCCCGGCGGGGTCATCGCGGGCAGGTCGGCCGTGAGCGTCGTCTCCGAGGCGACGCGCACGTTGGTCAGCGGCACGGGTGGCGTCGCGCCGAGCGTGACCTCGGGCGCCCTGCCCTCGAAGGTGTGAAAGTTCGTGCCGGTGATGGTGAGCGTGGTGCCGGGCCGGTCGACGCACACCGACCCGGGCCGCACGCCCGTCACCGTCGGCGGCGGGAACAGCGTGAAGCCGCGCGCCAGCGTTCCCGCGCACCCTTCGGGCACGGTGACCGACACGTCGTACGGCGCGCCGAGGGGCGTCGCCGCCATGAGCGACATGGGCACGTCGGCGGTGAGGGTCGTGGGCGAGGTCACGCGCACGTTGTCGAGCGCGATGTTGTGGATGCGCACCACCGGCTGCACGCCGTAGGTGCTGTGGAAGTTCATGCCGGTGATGGTCACGGGCATGAGCGACGCGGTGCACTCGCCGCGCGGCGCGATCGCGGTGACCACCGGGTCGGGGTAGAACGTGATCGAGCGCGGGCCCGTTCCCGAGGCCGCGCCCACCACGCCCTGGCACTCGTTGGGCGAGCCCGTGGGCGTCGCGCCCGCGGGGCACTGGGGGTCGAACGTGACGCCGCACGCGTCGGCGTTGCGGATCGAGAGCGCGTACCCGCCGCCGGGCGCCACCGCGCCCGTGGGCACCGTGAGCGTGAGCGAGTCGAAGTCGTTGGCGCTCCCCGTCGAGCTCGTGTACGCGACGTTCGCCGCGGGCACGACGTAGGGCGTCGCCGCGCCGACGGTGGCCGTGAGCCCGTGGCGAAAGTGCGCGCCCCGCACCACGAAGCGCTGCTCGCGCGAGCTGCACGCCGAGACGGGCTCGACGGCGCGCACCTCGGGCGGCGGCACGACGGTGAAGAGCGACGCGCGGGTCGCGTGGCAGCCCTGCGGGTACTGCGTGCCCGAGAGGTCGGCGCCCGCGTCGCCCGCGTCGCCCACGCCCGCGTCGCCGAGGGGCGCCCCGCGCGACGACGCGCCGTCGGGGTTGGTCACGCGGAGGCCGTAGCGTCCGGGGGCGAGGCGGCGCGCGGGGTCCATCGGCGCGCTCAGCGTCACGCGGAGCTCGGTGGCCGACGCGACCCGCACGTCGGGGTCGGGCACCCGTCTCACGACGGCGCCGCGCGTGTCGATCACCTCGACGACGGGCGCCGGGTCGCCGGGGCGAAAGCCCGCGCCCGCGATCGAGAGCGCCGTGGTGAAGGCGTTGCAGACCGTCTGTGACTCGTCGGCGTCGACGCCCGTCGAAGGAACCGCGGGCTCGACGCGCGTCGCGGCGGTCACCGTGGGCGGCGGCACGACGCGCAGCGAGGCCGTCATCGCGGCGGCGCGCTGCCCGTCGGGGTTGGTCACCGAGACCGTGTACGCGCCGGGCGCGAGCGGCGCCCCGTCGGAGGTCGTGCGGCTCACCCACAGCGCCATCTCGCTCGGCGAGGTGAACTCCACCTGGCGCACCGCCACCTCGCGGCCGTCGGCCGCGCGCAGCGTCACGCGCGGCAGCGCGAGCGACGCGTCGAGCGTGAGCGCGCCGACGGGCAGCGGCGCGAACGAGCCCCCGCCCGCGGCGCGGAGCACCACGCGCGTCTGGAGCGCGGCGTTCTCCGCGTCCGACGCGTTGCACGCGGTCGCGGGGGCGACCGCGGGGTCGAGCGAGATCGGCGGGCCTTGGACCTCCTCGGCGCAGCCCGCGAGGAGCGCGGCCTGGAGCGCGAGTGCCAACAGAGCGAGACCAGCCTTCATCGGTTCTCCGGCGTCGTGGCGTCACGGGGCGTGCGCGCACGTGCCCTCCCCGCGGAGCAACGAGCGCACCACGCGCGAACGCCGCGAGAGACGGCGACGTCGCGTCGCCGGGCGACGTCCGCGCTGTACGCGCCATGCGCGACGAAGTACGAGACCTGCGCAGAGGCTACGCGCGGGCGCGCGTGGCGGTCCACACGGCGACGCCGAGCGAGGTCCACGCGAACTGCGCGGCGTGGATGACCAGCGCCATCGCGAGCGCCTGCGCCGCGGGCACGCCCACGCCCGGCGCGCCCAGCGCGAGCGCGCCGCCCACGGCGCCGAGCTGCCCCGGCGTCACCACGCCCACGGTGGTGCCCACGATCGCCGCGCCCGCGAGCGCGAGGGCGCGCGCAGGGTCCCATCGGCCGAGCGCGCCGAGCAGCAGAAAGAGCTGCGCGGCCTGGGCGGCGCGGTGGAACGCGAAGCACGCGAACGCCGCCGGCAGCCCGCGCGTGTGCGCGCCCTCGGCCGCCCCCTCGGCCAGCGACGCCACGCGCGGAACGCGCCGCCCCACCCACGCGGCGATCGTTCGGCTGCGAACCATCGCGAGCAGCCCCGCGCCCATCGCCACGAGCGCGACGCCCTGGAGGGCCACCGTCCACGCGAGCGCGCGGCGGCCGAGCGACCACGCCGCGACCGACCACGCCACGGCCACGGCGCCCGTCGCCAGGAGCACGAGCGACTGGTTGGTCGCCGCCACGCCCGCGCTGCGCCCGCGCTCGGCCCACGGCGCGAGCATCACGGCCTTGGCGGCCTCGGCCACGGCGCGCCCCGCGGGGATGGTGTTGGCGAGCGCGTAGCCCGCCGCGTGCGCGCGCAGCAGCGGGTACCACGGCACGCGCACCGCCGCGCCGTGGAGCGAGCGCGTCGCGAGCGCCTCGGCGAGCACCCGCGCGCCCTCGAAGAGCACCACCGCCGCGACCCACGGGCCGAACCTGCGCAGCGCCGCGAAGTCGGTGCGGGCGAGCATCGCCAGCGCCGCGGCGATGCCGAGCGCGCCGAGCGCGAGGTGTGCGATTCGTCGTGCGCGGCCGCTGCCGATCATGGGCGGCGCAGCATCGCACGAATCGCCCGCGCGGCGGGGCGCGCCGACGGCGTTTCGCGCCTCGCCTCCGCGACGCCCGCGATACGATCGCGCCCGTGAGAGGCATGAAGTCTCTGGTGGTGCTCGGCGCGCTCGCCGAGGGGTGCGGGATGTCTCTGGCCGCCACGGGCGGCTACGTGACCACGGTCGCCGCCGCGGCGCCGAGCGCGGGCGCGTCGATCCACGGGCACCTGGGGTACAGCGCGCGCCGCGGAGGGTCGAACCTCTTCTCCGACGCGTCGCAGCTCCGCGCGCTCCACGCGTTTCACGTGGGCGTGAGCTTTCGAATGCGCTTCGCGCAGGGGCTCACGCAGGTGGCCGCCGGGCCCGAGGCCGCGCTGCGCTACCCCGCGCTCGTGAGCCCCTACGGGCGGCTCGGCGTCAACCTCGTGCAGTTCGAGTCGAACGCGGGCTCCTTCGGCTTCGGCATGTTCTCGCCCTGGGCGGAGCTCGGCCTCGGGCTGTGCCCCGACTGGCGCGACGCGTCGGCGAACGCGGCGTGGTGCATCACCGCGAGCGGCCTCGCGGGCTACGACCTGCGCTTCACCTCGCAGCCGGGCGCCGCGTACGTGGGCGCGCTCGCGGGCGTCACGATCCTCACCGCAATCTGACGCTCAGCCCGGCGGCAGGCCGCCGCCGCGCGCGGGCACGACGATGTACACGGGCCGCCGGTCGACCTCGGTGCCCGCGCGCCCGCGCACCACGATGGTCGACTGGAACACCCTCGCCGCGTCGCCGCCCTCGACGAAGTCGTTGTAGAACTCGACGCGGAACACCACGCTCGTCGAGGGCGAGACGTTGAAGAACGTGGTCATGTCGCGGCGCTCGTAGCCCGCCGGCGCCTCGGGCATCGCGCGCACGGGCGTGACCGAGCGGATGAAGTCGGCCGTGGTGCGGCCCATGGGCAGCCCCGTGGCCGCGGCGTCGGGCACCGTGGCCGTGGTGATGTTCTGCCGCGTCTCGTTGGCGAGGGTGGTGATGGCCGTGACGATGTCGTTCGAGATGCGGTCGAGGCCGCCCGACCCCGCGGGGTGAAAGACCACCTCGCTGTTCATCGCGTTGAGGGTGCGCGTGAGGGCCGCGAGGCGCACCGAGTTCGAGAACGTGTAGCCGCGCATGGGCGAGTCGGTCACGTCGACGCCGACGAAGAGCGCGCCGCGGCGCGTGAGCTCGGGCGCGAGGTCGACGCCGTACCGGTGGCCCTCGATGCTCGTCGGCGACGTGGGGTCGGGGCCGTCGTACCACTCGCTGTCCGACGCCATCACCAGGATGGGCACCCTGCCCTGCTGGAAGCACCCCCAGCCGTACGCGTCGGTGACGCCGGGGCAGTCGCGCGCGGTGTCGACGGCGCCCGCCCACCCGTTGCCCATGGGGTCGAGCGCGTTGACGGTGCTGCGCACGGCCGCGGGGTCGGCCGGGTCGACCCCCATGCGCGCGCGGCGCCCGGTGCCCGCGAGGAGCTGGTAGAGCGCCTCGGTCTGGCACTCGGGCGAGTCGCCGCCGAAGTAGCGCATCGACGAGTCGGTCACGATCGTGCGCATGGCGTCGAACGCGCGCTGCACCGCGGTGGCGTCGCCCGTGAGCCGCTGGCGCACCCAGAGGGTGTAGTCGCCCGCGAGCGCGGCGGTGCCCGCGCTGCCGTCGACGCCGTCGGGCATGCTGTCGAACGAGGCCACCCCCATGCGCACGTCGCGGATGGCCGCGCGCACGCCCGGCACGATCACCGAGCTGAAGTTGCGGCGCAGGTTCTCGATCGTGCGGTCCATGCTGGCCGAGTTGTCGACGACGAAGAACACGTCGGCCTCGCGGATGCGCGTCTGGAACGTGAACTCGCGCGCCTCGCGCGGGCCGCGCGACGTGGGGGCGTAGTAGGGCAGCACCACGTAGAGCGCGCTCTCGGGCGGGCGCGACATCGCGCTGCGCGGGTCGGTGTGCGCGGCCACCTCGGCGAGGTCGGCGAAGCCGTCGCGGTCGCTGTCCTCGGAGCAGGGGTTGGTGCCCGCCATGCGCTCCTCGACGTCGGTGAGGCCGTCGTTGTCGGCGTCGAGGTCGCGGTGGTTCGGCAGCCCGTCGGGCGGCGCGTCGCAGTTGTCGGGCGTGGCCCCGCACATGAACGCGCGCGCCCCCGTCTCGTAGCCCGCGTAGCTGCGGATCGACTCGTCGCGGTCGCTGAACCCGTCGTCGTCGGAGTCCGTGTCGCGGAAGTCGGGCGTGCCGTCGCGGTCGGTGTCGAGCCCCTCGGCCGCGCGCTCGTCGACGTCGCTGACGCCGTCGCCGTCGGTGTCGACGCAGGGCGAGCTCGCCTCGGGGGCCACGTCCGAGGGAGCCGCCGGCACGTCGACCGGGCCGAGGTCGGTCGCGGGGGCGTCCTTGCCGCCAGCGTCGTCGGGGGACGTCGACGGCGACGAGGTGCACGCGACGAGCGCGAAGAGAAGCGAGAGCGTCAAGCGTTGCGTCATGGATCGGGCGCTAGCGTACGGCACCGCACCGACGCCGCGAAAGCCCCGGCGCGACGTCCCCACGGGCGCACTCCGCCCGCGACATCGGTGCCCGTCTCGTATAGGGTGCGCAATGTTTCGGGCGTGGCGGTCGCTCCGCGTCGCCCTATGCATGGACGGCGGCCGCGCCGGTGGACGCGCGGTCGGGCGACCTCGCGCCGAACGGGTGCACCCTTTCTCAAGGAGTCGTGACGATGAGCTTCTACCAATGGCGCCTCTTGCTCGCGGGCGGCACGCTCGCGCTCGCCGCAGGCTGCGGCGACGCGACCGGCAACAACCCTCCCCCCGGCGACGCGGGCGACGACCAGGCGGACGTCACCGCGGACGACACGGGCGCCGACGCAACTCCCGACGCCGCCCCCGACGCCCGCCCCGACGCCACGCCCGACAACCCGCAGCCCGGCGACGGGGGCTCCGACGTGCTCGACGACGCCGCCGACGCGGCGCTCGACGAGGGCGTCGACGCGGCGCCCGACGCGGCCACCGACGCCGAGCCCGACGCCTCGATGGACGCCGCGCCCGACGTGACCATGGACGCCGCCATGGACGCCGCGGGCGACGCCGCCATGGACGCCGCGCCCGACGCGACCCCCGACGCGACCCCCGACGCGACCCCCGACGCGGGCCCTTCGGCCTGCGCGATGTCGCGCGGCACGATCACCCTGCCCTCGGCGATGCCCGTGACGATGATGGGCACGACCGCGATGGGCGCCAACAACTTCACGGGCACGCGCTGCCAGAGCAACGGCAGCGGCAACGACGCGGTCTACACGCTCGTGGTGACCTCGCGCACCGGCGTGATCCTCTCGACCGACAACGCCGGCACCGACACGGGCTTCGACACGATCCTCTCGCTGCGGCGCAACTGCGACGACCCCGCGACGGAGCTCTCGTGCGACGACGACAGCGGCTCGGGCACCGGCCGCGGGTCGTCGTCGACGATGCGCGCGGTGCTCGACCCGGGCACCTACACCGTGATCGTCGACGGCTACAGCGGCGACGAGGGCGCCTACGTGCTCAGCGCGAGCACCTTCACGCCCGCGGCCAACGCCACGTGCGCGACGGCGCGGCCGCTCACCGTGGGCACGCCCCTCACGGGCCAGACGCTCGAGAACGCGGGCGCGCCCGGCCTCTGCTCGCCCGGCGGATCGCCCGGCGGCCAGGTCTTCTACACCGTGACCCTGCCCGCGATGACCGCGGGCACCGTGCAGCTCTCGCGCGCCAGCGGGAGCTGGACGTACGCGCTGCGCACCTACGCCGACTGCGCGGCCACCACGTGCCTCACCAGCGGCACGAGCACCTCGTCGCCCTACTCGCAGGTGATCGCCAACGGCAGCGCGTCGCCGCGGAGCTTCGTGATCTCGGTCGCGGTGAACTCCAGCGGCAGCACGGTCACGCCCTTCGACATCGTGGTGAACACCACGCCCCTGATGCCCGGCCAGGCGTGTGACGGACCCGTCGCGCTCACGCCGGGCACGCCCCTCATGGCCCAGGCCAACGCCGGCGGCCCGGTCACCGCCGCGCCGTGCAGCACGAGCAACAACGGCCCGCAGCGCTTCTACCGCCTGGCCATCCCCGCGGGCCAGCGCGCGCGCGTGACGGCCACGCCCGTGGGCATGCCCCTGCGCCAGCCGGTGCTGCGCGTGCTCGACGAGTGCACCTCGACGTCGTGCATCGACAGCGCCGTCGGCGGCACGAGCACCACCCCCGCCGCGGCGTCGGTCGACGTCCCCAACCCCGGCACCGCGACCACCAACGTGGTGGTGAGCCTCGCGTCGACCTCGAGCACCACCACGGGCACCTGGGACGTCTCGGCCGCCCTCTCGCCGCTCGTCGCCGGGCAGTTCTGCTCGACCCCCGCGACGGTGACGCCGGGCATGACGCTCATGGGCCAGGACGCGTCGAACGGCCTGCGCGCCAGCACCGCGTGCCTCACGAGCGCGAACGGGGGCCAGCTCTTCTACCGCGTGACCGTGCCCGCCAACCAGCGGGTCCAGGTGCGCGCGGTGCCCGCGGGCGCCATGGCCTCGTGGACGCCCACCCTGCGCGTGCTCGCCACCTGCACGTCGTTCTCGTGCGCCGACAGCAACACCGCCGCGACGGCGGGCGGCGCGGCCACGGTGACGCTGTCGAACCCCGGCGCGGCGCCCCGCGACGTGCTGTTCTCGGTGTCGGGCACGGCGATGGCGAGCGGCACGTTCAACGTCGAGGTCGGCGCGCCCACGGCCATCCCCGGCTACACGTCGACGATGATCACCGCGTCGTGCGACGACCTCACGTCGGGCACG
The DNA here is from genome assembly GCA_039809605.1 of Polyangiales bacterium. Classification (GTDB taxonomy): domain Bacteria; phylum Myxococcota_A; class Polyangia; order Polyangiales; genus CAISKJ01. Next base: position 10,381 of record JBDHVF010000186.1, read on the forward strand.
CCCATCGCGCCCTCCGACGGGTGGGACGACGACACGGCCACCGACCCCGCCGCGCTGCCCTTCAACGTGCGCTTCTTCGGCGCGATGCTGGGCTTCTACTCGGTGACCTCCAACGGCTTCATGCAGCTCTGGTCCGACGACGCGGGCACGCCCTCGACGGCGGCCTCCAACGCCAGCATCCCGAGCACCAGCACCCCCAACGGCTACGCCGCCCCCTTCTGGGACGACCTCATCCCCAACGCGGGCATGGGCACCGGCGTGCGCGCGGCCACGCTGGGCACGATCCCCTCGCGCCGCTTCGTCGTGCAGTGGACCAACTGGGGCATCTACACGGTGTCGGGCGTGACCCTGACCTTCCAGGCCAAGTTCTTCGAAGGCACCGGCGTGATCGAGTACCACTACTGCTCCATCACGGGCATGAACGCGCGCATGAACGGCAACAGCGCCACCATCGGCGTCGAAGACCCGACGGGCATGTTCGGCACCGAGATCGGCTACAACGCCGCCGACAGCGCGCGCATGGGCATCGGCTACCGCCTCACGCCGCGCTGACCGCTCGCCCCCTCCGCCGCTCGCGGGACGGTTGACCCGCGGGCGGCGCTCCCTGCACCCTCTACAGCCTCCTATGAGCACCGAGCAGACCGCCGAGGCGCCCCTCGTGGGCATCATCATGGGCAGCGCGTCGGACCTCGACACCCTCACGCCCGCGCGCGAGATCCTCACGGAGCTCGGCGTCGCCCACGAGGTGCGCGTCGTGTCGGCGCACCGCACGCCCGAGTGGATGTTCGAGTACGCCGAGACCGCGGAGTCGCGCGGGATCGAGGTCATCATCGCGGGCGCCGGGGGCGCGGCGCACCTGCCGGGCATGGTGGCCGCGCGCACGGTGCTCCCGGTGCTGGGCGTGCCCGTGCCCGCGACGCTCTTGAACGGCCTCGACGCGCTGCTCTCGATCGTGCAGATGCCGAAGGGCGTGCCCGTCGGT
>JBDHVF010000187.1:0-11256 GCA_039809605.1 Polyangiales bacterium
ACCTCCGCCCGCGCCTCCGGTCGTCGCCGTGCGACCGCCGCCACCGCCGCCACCCCCGCCGCCGGCGGCGGCGCCCGCGGTCGCCGCGGTGCCTGCGCCCCCTGCGACGCCTCGGCGCGCGACGCCGGGCGCGTGGCGTCGGCTGCCTCGCGTTCCGCTCGCGAGCACGCGCTCGCTCGGCCGCTGGGACGACCCGCCCGACTTCGACGACGACGGCCTGCCCGACCCCATCGTCGCGATCGAGTACACGTACGGCCACACGCCCTGCCGCGCCGTCGCGTCGGATCACCCGTGCCCCACCTCGGCCACCGACGACGTGCAGGGAGACGGCGCCAACGGGTCGCTCGTCGCCGCGTTCGTCGGGCTCTTCTCGGGCGACGAGGACGTGCAGCACGCGGACGCGGGCGTCACCTCCGACGGGCGGCTGCTCGGCACGCGGCGCGTGTGGCTCTCGTCAGCGTCGTCTCCGCACGCGCGCGTCTCGACCTTCGAGTTCTCGGAGTTCGGCCCCGGGCTCATCGTGCGCACCATCCTCGACGCCGACGAGGGGCCGGCCGTCACCGACGTGGTCGACGTGCTCGACGTCTTCACCGGCCTCGGCCTCGACCGCCGCGCGGGCGCCGTCGTGCACCACTGCGCGCGCTTCATGAACCGCCCGCCCTCGCGCGCCGCGAGCGTCGCCGTCGCCGACCCCACGCTCACGCCGCTCGTGTGGCGCGCCATCACCGCGCACCCTTACTCGGGCTGCGCCACCGAGGTCGCCACGCTCGACGCCTCCCTCGGCGCGACGTTCATGGGCGCCCTGCGGGTGCGCGTGCAGTCGACCACGCCCGCGGGCTCGCACCGCCAGATCGCCGTCGCCGTCGACCGCGGCGCCGCGCGCGCCGTCGGCCGCGGGGAGCGCCAGGCCGCGGCGTGGCCCGACCCGCTCTCGCTCGGCCCCGTGCGCGTCGTCGACATGACCCGCGGGTGCCAGTTCGATCGCCTGCGCTACGAGCGCGACGGTCACCGCTGCGCCGTCGTGGTGCCGCGCTCCGACGACCCGCTGCCCGGCTGCGAGACCCACACCTCGCCGCTCGACCCCGTGCCCCCGCGGCCCCTGTGGCTGCACCCGCACGCGGGCATGATCCTCGACGGGGGCGTGCCCACCGAGCCCATCCACCTGGTGTTCGCGCGCGGCGGATCGCTCTGGGAGACCACCATCCCCCTCGCGTGCGGCCACGGGGAGCACCGCGCGCAGGCGCTCCCGTGGCGCGGCGGTGAGGTGCCCGCGGGCGCGGCGGTGTCTCCCTCGGGCGAGCGCGTGCTGCTCGCGCACGGCGACGACCTGTGGCTCTTCACCCGCGCGCGCAGGGCGCCGTACCTGCTCAACCCCCCGGGCACCGCGCTGCCGCGACACGACGTGCGCGCCGTGGCCTTCGTCGACGACGACCACGTCGCCGCGGTCTTCTCCGGCGAGCTCATCACGTTCGAACTCACCGTGCCCACGGCCGACGTCGAGCTCCCGGCGACCCTGCGCGTCGACGCGGCCGAGATCCGCCGCGGGCTGCGCGCGGCCTCGCCGGGGCGGTGAGGCCTCCTACGCCAGCGCCCTCGGCGGCGCGACCCCTTCGGCGCCGTCGACCTTCACGTCGCACTCGAAGACGTCTTCCATGAGGTCGGCCTTGCGCAGCGCCGTCCAGCGCTCGAGCGAGAGCGACGCCTCGGCGGCCTTCGGGTTCGCCACGGCGCGCAGCGCGATGCGGCCCGGCGTGAGGCGCACGGCCACCTCGAGCACCTTGCCCTGGTGCTCGCGGTCGAACGCGTCGGCCACGCGCAGGAGGGCCGCGAGCTTTCGCACCACGGTGCGCTCCCTGCGATCGAGCTTGCGGTAGCCCGGGTGCGACAGGTCGGGCAGCGCCTTGCGGTGGTAGCGCGCGACGTTGGCGACCACCTCCTTGTTCGACGGCGAGAGGCCCATCAGGTCGGCGTGCTGGATGAGGTAGTACGAGTGCTTGTGGTGCGCTTCGAAGCCCACGAAGTCGCCGATGTCGTGCAGCAGCGCGGCGAGCCGCAGGAGCGTGCGCTCCTCGGCGCCCATGCGGTGCACCTCGGCGAGCTGGTCGAAGAGGGAGCTCGCCAGGTCGGCCACGTGGCGCGCGTGGGCCTCGTCGAAGCGGTACTTCTTGCCGAGCTCGACGGCCTCGGCCTCGACCTCGGCCTGCTCGCCGCGCTCGTCCCACACGCGGAACGCGCGGTCGACGAGCTCGGCGAGGATGCCGTCTTTCAAGCCCACGCCGGGGGCCACGATGGCGCCCGCGCCCACGCGCTCGCACACGGCCGAGAGCACGTACATCGCGGGCACGATCACGTCGGCGCGGTCGCCGCGCAGGCCCCAGCGCTCGCGGCGCTCGCTCGGGGGCACGGCCGACATCTGCTCGCAGAGCGCGCGCATCGCGGGCACGTCGACGCCCATCCCGTCGTCGGTGGCCGCGGGCGCGAGCGACGCGATGGCGTCGACGTTGCCGCCCGTGGCGATCACCACGTCGGGCCTCGCGCCGCGGAGCACCTGCGCCTCGCCGAGCAGGCGGTCGACGTACTCGGCCAGCAGCGCGTGGCGCTCGGGCGTGACGGCCTCGTTGCCGTTCAAGAAGGCCTCGTGGAGGCGCACGGTGCCGAGCGGGAGCGAGTCGGAGGTGCGCGGCGTCGAGCCCGCGAGGGCCGTGAACTCGACGCTGCCGCCGCCGATGTCGATGAGCAGCGCGCGGCGCGCGCCGACCTCGACCGCGTGGAGCACCGAGACGAGCACGAGGCGCGCCTCCTCGATGCCCTCGATCACGTCGAGCTTGACGCCGGCCTCGCGCGCGGCGCGCTCGACGAGCACCTCGGCGTTCTGCGACTCGCGCACGGCGCTCGTGGCGACGGCGCGGTAGGCGTCGACGCCCGCGGCGCGCATCACCTCGCGGAAGCGCTTGAGCGCGTCGACGGCCTCGACGAGCGCCGCGGGCGCGAGCCGCCCCGTGAGGAACACGTCGCGACCCAAACGGATCGGCGCGCGCTCGGCCGCCACCTCGCGCACGTCGCGAGGGCCGTGCGCCTCGACGACGCGGAGGCGCATCGCGTTGGAACCCACATCGATCGCTGCGAACCTGGGCATCGCGTCCGTCCGCGGGGGTTCGTACGACAATCCCGCGGCGGAGGCGAGGCCCGTCGCGGCGCTACGCGATGGCAGATGTGTGACAACCGGGGGCTGAAATAGAAGCGGCCCGGCTGCACCCCCGATCCCGCTACCGTTGCTTCGTTTCCGATCTGGCGGGGTTCACGGGCCGTTGGTCAGCCGGGCCATACGCCGCGCGGTGTGTGTGACACGTCGCGGACTGCGGGCGGTGGAGTAACGCGTTCCGCGCGCGAACGCAAGCGCTCATTCGCCCGGTGCGTCGGGCTCGATGGCGCCCTTCGCGACGGCGTCGAGGCCCACGCGCGCGGCCCAGGCCTTCACCCCCCGCAGGCCCTCGGAGACGTCGACCACGGGCGCGTAGCCGAGCTCCTTGCGCGCGCGCTGCACGTTGAAGTGCGCGCTGCGGCCGAGCGAGGCGACCTCGGCGCGCGTGTGTGACGGTCGCGAGCCGAGGCGCTCGCCCGCCCACGCGAGCGCGTACGCGAGGCCGTACGGCAGGCTCGCGCGCGGCAGGGTCACGCCGAGCGCCGCCGCGAGCCGCGTGAGGAACTCCCGCGCGCTCACGCGCTCGTCGTCGGTGAGGTAGTAGACCCCGCCCGCGGCCTCGGTCGCCGTCGCGGCGAGGGCCATCCCCGCGGCGAGGTTCCTCGCGTGGGTGGTGGCGCAGAGCGAGCGGCCGCCGTCGATCCAGCGGAAGGAGCCGTCGCGCGCGGCGCGCACGAGCCTCGGCGCGAGGCACGTGTCGTCGGCGCCCCAGAGCCACCCCGGCCGCAGGGTCACGGTCTCGAGCGCGTCGTCGCTCGCGGCGACCACGAGGTCCTCGGCGAGCGCGCGCGTCTCGGTGCGGGCGTCGAGAAAGGTCGCGGGCTGGGGGTGGTCCTCGTCGACGTAGGGCCGCGCCTCGGCGCCCTGCGTCACGTCGGCCGTCGAGAGGAACACCACGCGCCGCGCCCTCGCCTTGTGGCACGCGGCGAGGGTGTTCTCGACGCCCACGAGGTTCACCGCCTCGAGCTCCGCGCGCGGCGCCCGCGGGTCTTCGATGCGCGCGCAGTGGAACACCACCTCCGCGCCGCGGGCCGCGGCCTCGATCGTCGCCTCGTCGCGCACGTCGCCCGTGACGATCGTCGCGCCCAGGCGCTCGAGCCGCGCGCGCGCCTCGGGCCTCGACCCTTCGCGCGCGAGCGCCCGCACCGCGTGCCCCTCCGCGCGCAGCGCGGCGACGAGCTGCCGCCCTGCGAAGCCCGTCGCACCTGTGACCAGCGTCTCCACGGGGCGGCGATGGTAGTGCACCTCGCGCCCGGCGCGTCACCGCATCGTGGGCGCGGAGTGCGCGGCGGCCTCGTCGAGCGCGTCGTCGCCCTCGTCGTCGTCGGGGGCGTCGTCGGGCGCGTCGGGCGCGTCGAGCGCCCCGCGGCGCGCGTCGGGCGCGTCGACGACGGCCGCGCGCACGGGCGTCGCCGCGGCGATCCCTTCGTCGCACACGACGAGCCCCAGGCACGCCGAGGTCAGATGAAGCAGCAGCTTGCGATTCAGAAGCATCTCCGTGGCCCTCCCTGCGCGTCATGCGCCTCGCGGTGGTGGCGACGGCAGTGCAGCGCGCGTTCCAGCGCGGAGCTCCCGCGTCCCGCGTTTCCTCGCGGGGTGGCGACGTGGCCGCGGGTCACAGGTGCGACGGCGCGTCACGTCCGCGCGCGCCCGAAGAGGGAGCGGTCGTAGCGCGCGAGCAGGTCGGCCGGGCCGTCGTAGATCTCCGCGGCGCCGCGCAGCGCGCGGTCGTCCCACCCCCCGCAGCGAAAGGCCACGATGCGCACGCCCGCGCGCAGCGCGGCCTCGACGTCGTAGGGCGTGTCGCCGAGCATCGCGAGCTCGGAGGGGGCGCGGCCCGTGCGCTCCGCCGCGGCGCTCACGATGTCGGGGTCGGGCTTCGAGCGGTCGACGTCGTCGGCCGTCGTGGCGCCGTCGAGCAGGTCACGCGCGCCCGCGATCGCGAGAAGCGCGTCGAGCTCGTCGCGCTTCGCCGACGTGGCGGCCACGAGCGTCAGGCCCTCGCGGCGCATGCGCTCGAGCAGCGCGCGCGCCTCGGGGAAGGCCCGCACCGTCGGGAGGTAGCGCGCCCGAAAGAGCGCCGCGCGCCTCGCGCCCAGCGCCTCGACCTCGGGCGCGTCGGGCGCCATGCCCGTGACCGAGGGCACGAGCTTGTCGCCGCCCATGCCGATGAGCCGCCGCACCTCGTCGCGGTCGACCCGGAGGTCGCGCTCGGCGAAGGCCGCCACCCACGCCCTCGCGTGGGCGTCGTTGCTGTCGACCAGCGTCCCGTCGATGTCGAGAAGCACCCCTCGGATCGGCTCCATCGCGCTCACCTCGAACGGCGCCTCGTTGCAAGCCCCCAACCGCCCGCGCGAGCCTTGTTTCTCCGCGAATCCGTGCGCCGTGAGGTGTGACAGAAAACGTCCTGATGGGCGTGCCGAGGGGGCCGCGATGGTTATCCTTTCGAGCACCCCGAAGCGAGGATCACGATGACCACGGACGCCATGAACGACAACGCTGCGACCCTCGAGGAGGCGCAGCTCCTCCTGCCGATGCAGGGCCCCGCGGCGCCCGTCGCCGCGGCGCCCCCGAAGGCCCCCGCCGCGCCGAAGCGCGAGCGGCCGCGGCGCACGCCGCTGGTCGCGCCCCCCGTCGAGACGCCTTGCCTCGACGCGGTGTACGCGGTGCTGTCCGCGACGCTCCCCGCGCCGCAGCGGTGGACGCTCAAGGGCTGGGCGGCGCACATGCGCGCCACGCGGCACCAGAACCACGCGGCCAACTCGTGGGCGCGGCACCGCCACGAGTTCGACGACCTGCACGACCGCGCCGAGGCGCTGGTGGTGGCCCGCTGCGTCGACTACGGGATGGACGCCGAAGACGCCGCCGTGCTGATGGAGGAGCGCATCGCCGCGCACATCGCGAAGAACGCGGCGTGACGGTCAGCGCGCGGCGGTGAGGTGCCCGCGCCTCGGGTCGCGGATGAGCGCGTCGAAGCTCCCGCGCAGCCGCTCGAACATCTCGTGGCGCCCGCGCTCGAGCCGCTGGTCGGCGCTCGACGACCACGCGAGCACCACGAGCCCCAGCGTGCTCGCGGCCCCGAGCCACAGGGGCGCGGCGTGGGCGCGCGCGATGAACGCCGAGGCCACGAGCATCAGCGCGCCGACCGCCCCCATGGGGCGCGCCGAGCGCAGCGGCCGCGCGGCCTCGGCGTAGGCCTCGTCGTAGCGGGCGCGCACGGGGGCGAGCAGGCGCTCGGGCGAAGGATCGCCCGCGTCGCGGTAATTCGAAGACGGGTCGGGCTGGGGGGCGCCCGCGCGGCAGGCCTCGATGGCCGCGCGCGCGGCGGCGCAGTGCGGCGAGCGCGGGGCGGCGAGGGTGAGCTTGATCGCGCGGTCGGCGTCGCCCGCGTCGAGGAGCTTGCGCAGCACGTCGCCGAGCGCCGCGACGTTGAGGCTCGCGCGCAGCACGCGGAGCACGTACACGCCGGCGAGCAGCGCGCCCGCCGCGAACACCAGCCAGGGGAACGTCGTCGCGAGGGGGCTCTGCATGGCCGTGGTGTCTACCGCGGGTCGGCGCAGCAGCGGAAGCCCGTGCTGTAGTCGTGGTAGCTCGGGCTGTGGGCGCGCGTGGCGTAGTCGCAGCCGCGGCCGTTGATGAGCACGTCGGCGTAGTAGCCCCCGCGGAAGACCCCGCGCCCGTTGCGCTGCGCGTCGACCCACTCGTGCAGGTTGCCGACCATGTCGTAGACGCCGTAGCGCCCGCGGCAGCGCGCGCGCGAGCCCGCCCGCGCGAGCGAGCGCGGCAGGGTGTTGAGCCGCGGGTCGTTCATCTGGCGGTCGTGAAAGACGTCGCCGCCGCCGAAGACGCGCGGCACGGGGTTGACCCCGTCGTCGTTGCAGCGGCCCTCGGCGCGCGTGGGGCCGTAGGGCCACTCGGTGGGCGACGGGCCCTTGCAGGCGCGCGCCCACTCGGGCTCGGTGCAGAGTCGCTTGCCCGCGGCGGCGCAGGCGGCGCGGGCCTGCACCTGCGAGACGTAGCCCTGCGGCACGGCCCCGCGGCGCGACTGCGCGCGCACGCGGGCGCCGGGCGGAGGGGAGGCGTACGGGCTCCAGGGGCGCGTTCGCGCGCGGCCGAGCACCTCGACGAGCGAGGCCTCGTAGAGGTCGACGCAGTAGGCGCCGTCGATCGAGGCCATGCCCGCCGGGCAGCGGGGGCGGCGGCGGCCGGGCGCGAAGCCCGCGAGCGCGACCGAGAGGGCGGCGAGGGTGGCGAGGGCGAGCGGCGCGCGGCTCATTGGTGCGGCGGCGGCAGCGAGACCTCGCGGGTGACGTGGTCGTCGTGGCGGGCGAGGTGCTCGTAGCGGGCGCGGAACTCTTCGGTGGAGACGTTGGCGATGGCCGAGAGGCGCGCGAGCTGGTGGGCGTCTTCGAAGTCCTCGCGGCGCAGGCGGATCATGTAGCTGCGCGCGATGCGGTAGCGGTCGGAGCGCACGTCGACCATGCGCACGCGGCTGCGGCCCGACTCGCGGTCGATGAAGCCCTCGAAGGGGATGGGCACGAAGCACCCGCCCTGCATCGAGACCATGGCGCTCGAGCCGCCCTCGATGAGGTAGCGCGAGGCGCAGTACCCGAGGTCGCGCGAGTACTCCATGTCGTAGGGGATGGGGTCGGCGCAGCGGAGCTCGTAGCCGACGTTGCGCGCCACGAGGTGGATCTTGATGCCGTGGGCGCGCAGCCGCTCGGCCACGCGCGACTTGAGGATCTCGCCGAGGCCGATCTCGCCGTAGCGCAGCCCGCCGTGCTGGTCGCGCTCGACGCCCGGCAGGCCCGCGAGCTCCTCGGGCGAGAGCTTCTCGACGAGGCCCTCGGCGATGACGGCGAGGCCGTCCTGGCGCTCGTAGGCCATGCGCTTGATGATCGCGCCCACGAGCGTGTCGATGAGGGTGTCGAGGGCGATGTGCTCGGCGCCGAACTCCTCGGGGATGAGCGTGAGGGTGGCGCCCGCGGCCTTGCCGATGCCGAGCGCGAGGTGGCCCGCCTTGCGCCCCTGGGTCACCACCAGGAACCACCGGTGCGTGGTGCGCGCGTCGACCATGAGGTTCTTGACGATCTCGACGCCCACGTGGCGCGCGGTCTGAAAGCCGAAGGTGTCGATGTCGGGCGGCAGGCCGATGTCGTTGTCGATGGTCTTGGGCACGTGCGCCACGCGGAGCTGCCCCTGCGAGCGCTCGGCGAGGCGCCAGGCCGACCACGCCGACCCGTCGCCGCCGATGGTGACGAGCTTGTCGACGTTGAGCCGCAGGAGCGAGAGCAGGGCCGCGTCGAGGTGCTTGTCGTGCTTGGTGGGGTTCGCGCGCGAGATGCCCAGGTACGAGCCGCCGCGAAAATGGATGCGGCTCACGCTCGCGAGCGTGAGGGGCGACACGTGGCCGATGTCTCCCTCCATGATCCATTTGAACCCGTCGTGGATGCCCACCACGTCGACGCCCGACAGGTGCGCGCGGATCGTCGACGCCGCGATGACGCTGTTGATCCCCGGCGCGGGCCCGCCCGCACACAGGATCGCCAGCCGCTTCGGTCGATGAGTCATGCCCGAGTGCCTCTGCCAGGACTGTACCCGACGCCGCGCCGCGACGGCGACGTACTTCCCGTCCGCGCGTTGACTGTGGGATGCTCCGCGCATGCGCCTCGCTTCTTCTCCGATGTTCGCGCTCGCGGCCCTCGCGCTTGCGGCCTGCGCCAGCGACCCGCCGTACCAGGCCTGCTCGCGCGACACGCCCTGCGCGAGCGACACGCGGCTGTGTCTCTCGAACACGGCCCCGACGGGCCGCACCGTGCGCTTCTGCACCAAGCGCTGCGCCACGCCCGCGGCCTCGTCGTCGGAGTGTCCCGACAGCGCGGCGTGCATCCGGCTCAACGGGGGCGACCCCGTCTGCGTGCCGCGCTGCGCGGCGGCGAGCGACTGCCCCTTCGCGGGCGCGGCCTGCGCGGTGCTCGGCGAGTCGTTGGGCGCGCGCGTGTGCACGGTGGCCCCGTAGGCAGAGGCGATGATGACCCCCGAAGAGATGCTCCCCGCGTGGATGCGCGCCGCCGAGGCGCGCGCGCTCGAGACCGCGGCGCTGCCCGACGACGACGGCACGCTGCGCAGGCTGTCGATGAAGGGCCGCGCGGGCGGCGTGGGCGTGACGCTGCTCTACGGCCCCGCCGAGCGCCGCGGCGACGGCGCCGCGGTGATGCTCACGGGCTCGCCCGGCGCGAACCTGCACGCGCTCGAGGCGCGGGGCTCGGTGCGGGCCACGCGCGAGGGCCGGCTCGTGGTGCGCCAGGACCCGGCGCCGACCTTCCGCAAGGTCGCGTCGTGGGTGGGCCGCGGCGACCCCGAGGTGGGCGACGAGGAGTTCGACGACGTCTTTCTCATCGACGGCGGCGCGGCGCTCGCGCGGGCGGTGCTGGGCCCCGACGCGCGCGACGCCCTCAAGGACCTCGCGCGCCTGCGCGTGCCGCTGGTGCTCACCGTCGAGGGCGACCTCGCGACGCTCTCGTGCGAGCGCGTCACGCAGGCCGACGCCACGCTCGACGCGGCGCTGCGCGTGCTCGCCGCGGTGTGCGGGTAGTCACGCCACCGCCGCGAGCAGGGGAGACCACGCGCCCGCGGCCGCGAGCACGACCTGATGCATCGCGCGCGTCACGGCCACGTAGAGCGCGCGGCGCGCGGCGGGGTCGTCGGGGTAGGTGTCGGCGGTCGCGTCGGGCACGATCACGTGGTCGAACTCGAGGCCCTTGACCTCGTGCACCGACGTGACGCTCACGCCGGGGCCGAAGCGAAAGTCTCCCTCGAGCGCGAGGCGCACGTCGGCCCCGCGCGCGAGGAGCCCCGCGAGGCGGCGGGCCATCTCGGGCGAGCGCGCGACGACCGCCACGCTCGCGCGGGGGTCGCTCGCGGTGAGCTCGCGCAGCCCGTCGACCAGGCGCGCCGCGAGGTGGCACTCGTTGCGGGCGTGCACGAAGCCCGCGGGCGACGACGGGCCGAGCGCGGGCGCCGGCAGCCGCGGGTCGAGCAGGTGGCGCGCGAGCGCCGTGACCTCGGGCGGGCAGCGGTAGCTCGTGGTGAGCGTGGCCGTGGCGTGGGCGGCCGCGCCCAGGTCGCGCATGGTCGTGGGCCAGTCTTCGAAGCACGCCGCGGCGTCGACCTGCTGGCCCGCGTCGCCCGCGACCACCAGCGTGCCGCCGCGCGCCACGGCGCGGCCGAGGAGCGAGAGCTCGAGCGGCGCGAGCTCCTGCGCCTCGTCGACCACGAGGGCGTCGTACCGCCGCGGGAGCGCGGGCGCGGCGTCGCCGCGGCGCGCGGCGCGCAGGCGGTCGACCTCGAAGAGCACGGCGTAGTCCTCGACGTCGACCGTGCCCGCGTCGCCCATGGGGGTGCCCGCGTCGATGGCGCGCCCGTCGACGGTCTCGAGGCGCGTGGCGTCGACCACGTCGGCGTACTCCTGCTCGGTGGTCTCGGCGTACTGCACCCGCGTGTGCTCGAGCACGGCGGCGACGGCGCGCGCCGTGACCTCGCCGCCCGAGGCCGCGGCCACGCGCTCCATCCACACGCGGTCGCCGAAGAGGTGGTGCAGGTCGTCGCGGCGCGCGCGCCCCTTGCGGTCCTTCGCGGCGGCCACGTACTCGGCGAGCACGGGCGCGAGCGCGCGGTGGCGCTTCAAGAAGGTCACGCCCGGCGCGGCGTCGTCGCTCTCGCGCACGGGCACGTCGAGAAAGGCCCTGCGCGCGAGCTTCGCGGCCCAGCGGTCGTAGGTGCTGACCTCGACGTCCGTCACGTCGAGGCGCTCGAGCAGCGCGTGCGAGAGCCGCCGCAGGCCCTCGGTGGGCACCACCACGGCGGCCTTGAAGGGCGCGTCTCCGGCGAGCTTTCGGAGGTGCGCGAGGCGGTGGAGCGCCACGGTGGTCTTGCCCACGCCGGCCTCGCCGAGCACCAGCAGCGCGTCGCCCGGCGGCCGCAGCGCCGCGCGCCGCTGGTCGTCGTCGAGCGGCACCTCGACGGCCGACGGGGGCCGCAGCCGCGCGCGCTCG
>JBDHVF010000188.1:0-11209 GCA_039809605.1 Polyangiales bacterium
AGGGGCCGCATCCCTGCACAGCCCGGCGGCTCGACGCCGGGTTTGAGCAACCCCAACGCCCGCATTCCCCGCGCGGACGCGCGACCCCAACGCCCGCATTCCCCGCGCGGACGCGCAACCATCACGCCCGCATTCCCCGCGCGGACGCGCGATCCCTACGCCCGCATTCCCCGCGCGGACGCGCGATCCCTACGCCCGCATCACCCGCGCGACCCCGACGCCCTCACTGAAAGTGCAGGTGAAAGATCCGCTGGCCCATGAGCAGGGCGTCGTGGTGGGCGATGGGGCGCACGCCGCGGATGCGCAGGTAGGTGCCGTTCGAGCTCCCGAGGTCGACGATCATCACCTGCGGGCCGTGGGGCACGATCTGGCAGTGCAGGCCCGAGACCCAGCCGTCGAGGGGGAAGCGCAGGTCGGCGCGGTTGCGCCCGAGGGTGATGCCCGTGCGGGGCACGGGGCAGGGGAACATGCCCTTGTCGACGTCGCGCCCCACCACGAGGTGCAGGAGGCCCACGGAGTCGGGCGCGGGGCGGAACTCGAAGCGCAGGATGATGCGCCCGATGCAGAACTGGTCGCCGTCGTTGAGCTCGACGTGCTGCTGCCGCGGGATGCGCGCGTACACGCCGTTGCGCGAGCCCTCGTCGCGCACCCACACGCTCTGGCCCTGCACGATGATGGTCGCGTGGCGGCCCGAGAGGAGGTTGTCCTTCGCGAACATCCCGCCCACCTCGCGGCCGATGAGGTTCTCGCCCTCGCTCAGCGGGAACTCGCCCTCCTCGGTTCCGTCGAGCTGCGTGACGAGGAACTTCGGGCGCGGCGAGCCGATGGCGGCCACGACGCGCGTGTGCGACTCCTCGATCTCGGGCTCGATGCGCGACGAGCTCCAGGGGTCTTGCGGGCTCGTGGCGGGGGCGATGGGCGCCACGCCCGCGGGCATGAGCGGCCCGAGGTTCGGCAGCGGCACGGCGCCGTTGGGGCCGATGGTCTGCGCGCGCATGGGCCCCGCGGGGCCGGGCATCATGCCGTTGGGGCCGACGGTCTGCGCGCGCGGCTGCGCGAAGGGCGCGAGGCCCGACGACGACGGAGACGACCCGAAGGGGTCGGCCGCGGGGAACGAGTCCGACGTGGGCGGCGCGTACTGCGGCGCCGACGGGGTCGACGCGAAGGGGTCGCCGTTGGACGCGAAGGGGTCGCCGTTCGACGCGAAGGGGTCGCCGCTCGCGGGCTGGGCGTAGGGCTGTGCGGTCATCGCTCCGTTCGATTGACGCAGCGGCTGCGGCCCGAGCGGAGGGAGCGGGCCGAGCGCGGGCGAGCTCACGGGCTGCGCGGGCGCGCCGAGCGGCGGCAGCGACCCGATGCCCACGGGAGGCTGCTGGCCGATGCCTACCGCGGGGATCGCCGCGGACGAAGACGAGAACGCGGGGCTCGACGGCGGCGCGCCGAGCGGCGGCAGCGGGCCGAGTCCACCTTGCGGCGGCGCCGCGGGCTGCACGGGCGGCAGCGGGCCGAGGCCCCCGAGCGGAGGCGCCGCGGGCTTCGCGCCGAGCGAGCCGAGCGCGGGCAGCGGGCCGAGCGACGGCGGCGCCCCGAGCCCCTGTGCACCGAGGCCCTGCGCCCCGAGGCCCTGTGCACCGAGGCCCTGCGCGCTCGTGCTGCCGAGCGAGCCGAGCGCGGGGAGCGGCCCGAGCGACGGGGGAGCTGCTCCTGTGAGCGAGGGCGGCGCGATCGGGGCCGCGGGCTGCGCGCTCGAGGGCGACGCGATCGGGGGCAGCGGGCCGAAGACCGGCGGGCCGCTCTGTTGCGCTGCACCGGCGGGGTTCGCGACGGGCGGCGCGAGCGGCGGCGGGCCCATGATCGACGGCGGCGCGCCCGCGGGCGGCGCGAGGGGCGCGGGGCCGGGGCCCAGGGGACGCGCGATGCCGAGGGGAGGTGGCACGCCGGGGGGAGCGATCTTCGGGGGGCCACCTGCGGGCGCGCGCGCGCCAGCGCCTCGGGGTTGGATCTCGCTGCCACACCCGAGACAGAACCGGATGTCGTCGGGATTATCCTTGCCGCACCGAGGACAACTGACTTTCACCAACGCCTCCGCTCTGTGTCTAACCTCACCCGCGAGGGGAGCGCAATGCGCCACGAGACCTATCGCTCCGGCGGTCGCCCGATGGGTTCTCCGCGTTCGAGCGCGGCGCCGGGGACGTCGGCGCCTCTCGATGCCTTTGCCACAGATGGCCGCCGCGGTGTAAGCGTTCCGTCACGCAATGACCCACGATCTCTCTCGCCGCGCGCTCGTCGCGGCGTGCATGGGCGCGGCGCTGGCTCGGGTGGGCGGCGCACTGGCGCAGAACAACCCCAACGGCGCGGGCGTGCGCACGTTTCGTGGGCGCGCCGAGGACGACTGGCTCGCGCAGATGTCCGCGCGCCCGGCGCTGCGCATGGTCTCGCGCCACAGCAGCACCGCGGTCGTGTACTGCCTCGACCTCGGCGACGGCGTGATGACGGCGTTCAAGCCCGAGCGCCCTCACCAGGAGACCTGGTGGCGCCACGAGATCGTCTCGTACCGCTTCGCGAAGCTGCTGGGCATCGAGGACCGCGTGCCGCCCGTGGTGGGGCGCCGCGTGCCCGCGACGATCTTCGGCCGCTACGCCGCGAGCGACCGGCTCGTGGTGCAGGGCGACGGGCAGGTGCGCGGCTCGGCGGCGGCGTGGGTGCCGGTGCTGCGCGGCGAGCAGCTCCACACGGGCGAGCGGCGCCGCGAGTGGACGGCGTGGATGCAGCCGGGCGCGGCGATCCCCGCGGCGAGCCGCGAGCGCGCGCGGCAGATCAGCGAGGTGCTGGTCTTCGACTGGCTCATGGCCAACTACGACCGCTGGAACTGCTGCAACATCCCCGTCGACGAGCGCGGGCTGCTGGTGGTGCGCGACAACGACGGCGGGTGGTTCCCGCCCGTGATGAACCGCGTGAACTCGCCCGACGCCGTGCGGCGCCTGCCGCGCTCGCTCTGGGAGCGCCTGCGCGCCGTCGACGCCGCCGCGCTGCGCGCCGAGGTCGAGCGCGACCCGCTGCGCGCCGAGCACCTCATCGGCCCGACCGAGCTCGCCGCGTACGAGCGCCGCCGTCAGGTGCTCCTCGCGCACGTCGAGGCGCTGCTCCGACGTCACGGCGAGCCCGCCGTGCTCGCCTGGCCGTAGCACCCCCCCGACTGCGGATCTCGCACCCCCCGAGGCTGCGGAACCCGCAGCGCGCGCCGCGCTCACGACCGGCCACGCCGCGCGTAGGTGGTGCTCGCGCGTGGATCCGTGATTGCATCGCCGTCGCACGAGCCGATCATGAGCGCACCCCGCACGACGCCCGTCCGACCGCTGCTCCTGCTGCTGGTCTGCGCGATCCTGGTGACGGCCATCCCGATGGTCGCGGGCTTCGTGCAGACGCGCCGCCTCGCGCACCTCATCGTGGGCGGCGAGGTCTCGCGCTGGCGCGACGAGCTGCACGAGGCGCTGCAGCGCACCGCCCCGCCGCCCACCGACGCGCAGCTCGCGGCCGTCGTCGCTTCGAACCGCGAGCGTGGGCTGCGCGCGGCCGCGGTGCTCACGCCCGAGGGCCGGCGCATCGCGTCGGGCGGAGACCCCTCGACGCCGCCCGAGGCCGTGTGCGGCGCCGACCAGCGCGAGGGCTTCGCGCTCGCGGGCGAGCGGGTCCGCGTGTGCGCGGGCGCGCTCCCGCCGCGGCGAGACGGGCTCGGCGCGCCGATGGGCCCCCCGCCGATGGGGCCTCCCATGGAGCGACCCCCGTGGGCGGGGCCGCCGATGGGCGGGCCCATGATGGGAGGTCCGCCGGGCTTCATGCCCGCGCGCCGCGCGCCCACGCTGGTGTTCGAGTTCGAGCCCCTCGCCGCGAGGGACCTCTCCCGCGCGCAGGCCGGCCTCGTGGCCGCGGGCGCGGTGGCGCTGCTCGCGATGCTCGCGCTCGGCGTGGCGGCGCTGCGGCTCCTCGGCGACCGCGAGGCCATCGCGCGCAGGCTCGCGCAGGCGCGGCACCTCACGTCGCTCGGCGAGATGTCCGCGGTGCTCGCGCACGAGATCCGCAACCCCCTCGCGTCGCTCAAGGGCCACGCGCAGCTCCTCTCCGAGCGGCTCACGGGCGACGCGAAGCTCGCGCCGCGCGCCGAGCGCGTGGTGACCGACGCGACGCGCCTCGAGCGCCTCGTCGACGAGCTCCTGGCCTTCGCGCGCACGGGCAGCCTCGACCTGCGCGAGGTGCAGCCCGAGGCGTGGGCGCGCGGCGTGGTGGCCTCCGTCGACGGCGACGTCGTGGTGGCGGTCGACCACGCGCCCGCGCGGTGGCGCCTCGACCCCGCGAGGCTCGGCGAGGCGCTCGCCAACGTCGTGCGCAACGGCCTCGAAGCGGGCGACGGGGGCGTCACCGTGCGCGTCGCGGGCGCGCGCGGGGCCCTCGTGATCGAGGTGCGCGACCGCGGGCCGGGCATCGCCCCCGGCGAAGAAGAAGCCATCTTCGAGCCCTTTCACACCCGCAAGGTCAAGGGCACGGGCCTCGGCCTCGCGATCGCCCGTCGCACGGCGGCCCTGCACGGGGGTACGATCACGGCGCGCAACCACCCCGATGGCGGCGCGCTCTTCAGGTTCACGCTCCCCGACGGGTGACGCACGCGCATGGCCTCGGTGCTGGTGATCGACGACGAAGAGGGCTTCCGCAGCTTTCTCTGCGACGTGCTCTCCGACGCGGGCCACGACGTGACGGCCGCCGCCGACGGCGCCGCGGCGCTCGCGGCCCTCTCGCGCTCGCGCTTCGACCTCGTGCTCACCGACCTGCGCATGCCCGGCCCCGACGGCGCCGCGGTGGTGCGCCACGCCCGCGCGATGCACCCCGACACCCCCGTGGTGGTCATCACCGCGCACGCCTCGGTCGAGAGCGCCGTCGACACGCTCAAGCACGGCGCCGTCGACTACCTGAAGAAGCCCCTCGAGAGCCCCGCGGCGCTGCGCGCCCTCGTCGCCCGCGTGCTCGACGAGCGCCGCGCGCAGCCCAAGCCCTCGTCGCCGCCCGCGTCGGACCCGCCGCTCACGTGGGGCGCGCCCGCAATGGAGCCCTTCGTCACGTCGCTGCGCCGCGTGTCGCGCACGCCCGCGACGGTGCTCATCCTCGGCGAGTCGGGCTCGGGCAAGGAGCTCGCCGCGCGCGCCCTGCACCGCTGGAGCCCGCGCGCCCAGGGGCCCTTCGTGGCGGTCAACTGCGGCGCGCTCGCGCCCACGGTGCTCGAGAGCGAGCTCTTCGGCCACGAGCGGGGCGCGTTCACGGGCGCCGTCGCGCAGCACCAGGGGCGCATCGAGCGCGCGAAGGGCGGCACGTTCTTCCTCGACGAGATCGGGGAGCTTCAGCCCGAGCTCCAGGTGAAGCTCCTGCGGGTGCTTCAGGAGCGCACCTTCGAGCGCGTGGGCGGCGCCGCGCCCGTGACGGCCGACGTGCGCTGGGTCACGGCCACGCACCGCGACCTGCGCGCGATGGTGCGCGCGGGCACCTTCCGCGAGGACCTCTACCACCGCATCGCCGTCGTGCCCCTGCGCGTGCCGCCGTTGAGGGAGCGCCGCGAAGACATCGCCCCCCTGGCGCGCCACCTCGTCGCCGACCTCGCCGCGGGCATGGGCCTCGCGTCGGCCACGCTCGCCGACGACGCCATCGCGCGCCTCGAATCACTGCCCTGGCCGGGCAATGTGAGGGAGCTGCGCAACGTGCTCGAACGCGCGCTCATTCTCTCAGATTCGTCGGTGCTCCACGCCGAGGACCTGGCGCCCGACGCCGACCGCGTCTCGCGGCCGCACGCGGGTCGCTCGGCGCCTCCCCCGGTCGACCTGCGCGAGCTCGAGCGCGACGCGATCGCGCGCGCGCTGCGCGAGTCCGACGGCAACCGCAAGCGCGCCGCGGAGAAGCTCGGGATCGGGCTGCGCACCCTCTATGAAAAGCTGAAGCGCTACGGCCTGGGGTGACGCTCCGTGGCGACGAATGACCACGTCTTCGCTTGCCTCTGAGCGCGGGGTTTTCTACGGTTCCCCAACTGTGAGCAAGACCGACGAACCAGAGGCCGGACCCCGCGCCGGCGCGATCGAGATCCTGCCCGTACTCCCCCTTCGCAACGCGGTGCTCTTCCCCGCGGCGGTGGTGCCCATCAACGTGGGCCGCGCCCGCTCGGTGCGCCTCGTCGAGGAGCTCGCGCACACCGAGGTGCGCCTCATCGCCGTGGTGACCCAGCGCTCGCCCGAGACCGAGGACCCCGCCGCGGCGGACCTCTACGCGCTCGGCACGGTCGCGCGCATCGTGAAGGTCATCAAGCTCGGGGCGAACAACTACTCGGTGCTCCTCCAGGGCATCGCGCGCATGCACCTCGTGAGTCTGCTCGACGAGGGCGCGTACCTGCGCGCGCGCGTGCAGCGCATTCAAGAGCCCCTGACGCGCACCCCCGAGGTCGAGCGCATGGCGCGCGAGCTGCGCGACCTCGCGCGCGCCCTCGGCGAGTACTCCCCGCCCGTGCCCAAGGAGCTCACGCAGGTCGCCGAGAACGCCGCCGACCCCGGCGCGCTCGCCGACCTCTGCACCCTGCACCTGCCGTCGCCGCCCGTGACGCCCGCGGACCGCCAGCAGGTGCTCGAGGCCGTCGACCTGACCGACCGCCTGCGCCTCGCGCACCACCTCGCGCGCCGCGTCCACGAGGTGCACCGCGTCCGCAAGGAGATCCAGTCGATGGTCTCGGGCGAGATGGGGCGCAGCGAGCGCGAAGAGATCCTCCGCGCGCAGCTCAAGACCATCAAGGAAGAGCTCGGCGAGACCGACGAGAGCGAGGAGGAGCTCGACCAGCTCCGCGAGCGCATCGCGAAGGCGAAGCTCCCCGAGGACGCGTCTCGCGTCGCGCGACGTCAGCTCGGCAGGCTCCGCGCGATGCAGGGCCACTCGGCCGAGTACCAGGTCACGCGCCAGTACATCGAGTGGCTGGTGGACATCCCCTGGCACCGCCAGACCGAGGACCGCTTCGACGTCGAGGCCGTGCGCCGCGCGCTCGACGAAGACCACTTCGGGCTCAAGCAGCCCAAGCGGCGCATCATCGAGTACGTGGCCGTGCGCAAGCTCCGCAAGGACCGCCGCGGCCCCATCCTGTGCTTCGTGGGCCCGCCCGGCGTGGGCAAGACCTCGCTCGCCAAGTCCATCTCGCGCGCCATCGGGCGCCAGATGGTGCGCATCTCGCTCGGCGGCGTGAGGGACGAGGCCGAGATCCGCGGGCACCGCCGCACCTACGTGGGCGCGCTGCCGGGGCGGATCATCCAGGCGATGAAGAAGGCCGGCACGGTCAACCCGATCATCATCCTCGACGAGGTCGACAAGATGGGGGCCGACGTGCGCGGCGACCCCGCGGCGGCGCTGCTCGAGGTGCTCGACCCCGACCAGAACAACAGCTTCATCGACCACTACATCGACGTGCCCTACGACGTGTCGCACGTGATGTTCATCTGCACGGCGAACAACCGCGACACGATCCCCGCCCCGCTGCTCGACCGCATGGAGGTCATCGAGATCGCGGGCTACACCCGCGTCGAGAAGCTCCACATCGCGCGCGAGTACATCGGCCCCAAGGCCCTCGAGGAGCACGGGCTCACCCCCGAGCGCCTCGACTGGACCGACGACGGCTACCAGAGCCTCATCGAGAGCTACACGCGCGAGGCCGGCGTGCGAAACCTCACCCGCGAGGTCGCCGCGGTGTGCCGCGCCGTGGCCGTGCGCGTCGCCGCGGGCGAGGAGGTGCACGAGAAGGCCGACCGGCCCTTCGTCGAGAAGGTGCTCGGGCCTCCGCGGTATCAAGAAGAGGCCGCCGAGCGCACGCCCACCGTGGGCGTCGTCGCGGGCATGGCGTGGACGCCCGTCGGGGGGGTCATCCTCTTCGTCGAGGCCTCGCGCTTCCCCGGCAAGGGCAACATCACCATCACGGGCCAGCTCGGGAACGTGATGAAGGAGTCGGCCGCCGCGTCGCTCTCGTGGGTGCGCACGCACGCCAAGGACCTGGGGGTCGACCCCGAGTTCCTGAACAAGAGCGACCTGCACGTGCACGTGCCGCAGGGGGGGACGCCCAAGGACGGTCCCAGCGCGGGCGTGGCGATCGTGACGGCCATCGTCTCGCTCCTCACGCACCGCCCGGTGCGCAGCGACATCTCGATGACGGGTGAGATCACCCTGCGCGGCGTGGTGCTCCCCATCGGCGGCGTGAAGGAGAAGGTGCTCGCCGCGCACCGCGCGGGCATCAAGCACGTGCTCCTGCCCGCGCGCAACGCCAAGGACGTCGAGGACATCCCCGAGGAGGTGCGCGCCGAGCTGCGCATCGACCTCGTGAAGCGCATCGACGAGGTGCTCTCCTACGCGCTCCTCGACCGGGTGGTGACCCCCTCGGTGCCCCCGCCGCCGCCCGACCCCGACGAGTCCAGCGCCGAAGCCGACACGTGAACGCCCTCCGCGCGCTCGCCTCCACCTGGCGCGCGCGCGTCGGCGCCCTCCTCGCGGCGCTCCTCGCGCTCGCGCTCTGGACCAACCCCGTCACCGACCACATCGGCTACCCCTCGGCCCTCGTCGCCGCGCTCTTCACCTCGGTGATGGGCGCGCTCGCGGGCGCGGGCCTCGCCGTGTCCCTCCGCAAGCGCGGCGACGAGGCGCCCGCCTCTCACGCCGTCGCGGTCGCGTCGCTCTACCCCGTCGCGCTCGTGGCGCTGATGGCGCTCGTGCTGCTCGCCCACGCCGCGTTCGCGCCCGCGTGTGGGCCCGCCGACGGGGCCGTCTACTGGCTGCTCGTGGCCCTCCCCGGCGCCGCGCTCTCGGGCCTCGTCGGGCTCGCGCTCGGCGCCGCGTTTCACAAGCGGGGCCTCGCCACGCTGCTCGCGGCGCTGGTCGTTCCCGCGTTCATCGCGTGGAGCGTCGCGCGCTTCTACGTCACGCCGACGATCTTCGCGTACGACCCCTTCTTCGGCTTCTTCCCCGGCGCGCTCTACGACGAGCGCATCCCGCTGGGCCTCCCCCTCGTCACCTACCGCATCGGCACGCTCGGCTGGGGCGTCGCCCTCGCCGGGCTGCTCACCGCGACGTGGACGACGGGCGCGTCGCTCTCGACGAAGGCCCTTCGCGCGCGCTGGCCCGCGCTCGCCGTGGCGCTCGCGGGCGCGGCGCTGGGCGCGGGCGTCTGGCTCGCGGGGCCGTCGCTCGGGCACCGCCACACGGCGCGCGAGATCGCCGACGCGCTCGAGGGCGAGGCGTGGTCTCGCCGCTGCGTGGTCTGGTACGACCGCTCGATCGACGCGCGCCAGGCGAGGCTCACCGCGCGCGACTGCGACGTGCGCGTCGGGCAGCTCGAGGACTTCTACGGCGTGCGCGTGCGCCGCCGCATCGCGGTCTTTCTCTTCGCCAGCGCCGACCAGAAGCAGTCGCTCATGGGCGCGGCCGACACGTACATCGCGAAGCCGTGGCGCCACGAGGTGTACCTCCAGTACGCGCCGTTTCCGCACCCGGTGTTGAAGCACGAGCTCGCGCACGTGGTGGCGGCCGAGATGGCGCCGGGGCCGCTGCACATCACCGCGCGCGCGTCGCTCTTGCCGGTGCCGGGCCTCGTCGAGGGCGCGGCCGTCGCGGCGGCGTGGGAGGGCGAGAGCGAGTCGACGCCGCACCAGTGGTCGCGCGCGATGCTCGAGGCGGGGATGGCGCCGCGCGTGCGCGCGCTGGCGGGCCTGGGGTTCTTCGCGAGCGCGTCGGTCACGGCGTACACCGCGGCGGGCTCGTTCTGCCGGTGGCTGCACGACGCGTTCGGGCGCGAGCGCTTCCGAAGGCTCTACGCCACGGGCGATTTCGAAGGCGCGTACGGCCGCCCCCTCGCGGCGCTCGAGCGAGAGTGGCACGCGTATCTTCGCACCGTGCCCGTGAGCGAGCGCACGCTCACGAAGGCTCGCACGCGCTTCCGCAGGGCGTCGGTGTTCGGCCGCACGTGCCCCTACGAGCTCGAAGGCGTCGCCGACGAGGCCGCGCGCCACCTCCACGCCGGCGACGTGCGCCGCGCGAGCGAGGAGCTCTCCACGCTGGTCGAGCGCGACCCCACCGACGTGCGCACGCGCGCGAGCCTCGCGGTGGCGAGGGTGCGCGCGGGCGACCTCACGGGCGCCGACCGCGTCGCAGACGAGGCGTCGCGCGCGCTCGGCCCCGCGGCGGGCAACCGCGTCCGCACGGCCATCGGCGACGCGGTGTGGCGCTGGCGCGGCCCGGGTGAGGCGCGCGCGCGCTACGAGGCGATCGACGCGGCGCTGCTCGAAGAGGACGAGGCCCGCACGCTCTCGCTCAAGCTCGCCGCGCTGCGCGCGGGCGGCGACCGCGAGGAGGCGTTCCGCGACCTGCTCATCGGGCGAGGGGAGCTCGACCCGTCGTCGGCGGTGGCGATGGTGCGGCTCGTTCCGCTGGTCGCGGACCCCGTGGCGGCGTACCTCGTGGGGCGCCAGCTCTTTCTGCACGAGCGCTTCACCGACGCGCTCTCGGCGCTCGACGAGGCGGTGATCGCGCGCGCCGACGACGCGAGGGTGCTGGCCGAGACGCGGCGCATGATCGCGACCTCGCGGTATCACCTCGGTGACATGGCCGGCGCGCGGGCGATGTTCGAGGCACTCGCGAGCGACCCCGCGCGGCCCGAGGGCCTGCGCGACGCGGCGCGCGACTGGCTCGACCGCATCGAGCGCGAGGCGCATCAACGTTGATGCGGCGAGGGGGTGACGGGGACAGGGTACGTCACCCTGGGGCTGGGCACGCGCGGCGCTCCGTGGCATGACGGCGCCGAGGAGCAGACACCATGAGCTTCGGCAAGAACCCCCACGTGGCGAAGGCGACGCTGGCGGAGCAGAAGGCGAGGGCGGCGGGCGACGAGAACGCGCGCGCGACGGCGTGGCGCGAGGCCGCGCGGCAGTGGGAGCGCGCCGCCGAGCGCGAGAAGCTCGACAAGCGCGTCGCGGAGTACATGCGCAACGCCGAGGCCGCGCGGCGCGAGGCCGACGGCGAGGCGCCGGCCGACGACGAGCCGGCCGCGCCGGTCGACCCGACGTCGCTCAACTGACGGTCAGACCAACTTCACGTCAAGTTTGCCGCTTTCGCGTGTGCGACGTGTCCCCCACCCGCGCAGGCACGCACGTTCGCGGAG
>JBDHVF010000189.1:0-11196 GCA_039809605.1 Polyangiales bacterium
GCGCCGCGCCGCCGTCGTCGATGACGGTGCGCCTCTCGGGCGCCCCGCTCGCGGCGCCGTCGGGCCTCGCGGCGTCTCCGCTCGCGGCGCAGCCCGCCGGGCCCGCTGCGCCCGCGGGCAGCGAGGGCGCGTTCTCGGTGCAGGTGAGCTCGTTCCGCTCGGTCACGGCGGCGCAGCAGTTCGCGGCGCGGCTGCGCGAGCGCGGCCACCACGCGTTCGTCGCCCAGCCCGCCACGGCGCCCAACGGCGTCGTGTGGCATCGCGTGCGGATCGGCCCCTTCACCACGCAGCGCGAGGCGAGCGCCTACCGCGCGCAGTTCGAAGCGCGCGAGCGCATGCCCACCATCGTGGTGCGCCGCGACCAGGAGCCCTTCCACGCCGCCCAGCCCGCGCACTGAGCGCGAGCCCGGCGCCGTCTACCGCATGAAGAGCAGCGTGCGCGCGGAGTAGGCCGTCCAGTAGTACTGCGACAGCCACGTGTAGCGCAGGTTGTTGTAGTCGAAGCCCGGCGTGCGAAAGCCCGTGATGTTGAAGTAGAGCTGCTGGCCCGCGGGCAGGTCGTCCAGGCCCATCACCCGCGACACGTCGGGGAACGCGAAGGTGCGCGCGGGCCCCGGCGCGAAGGTCTGCCAGTAGAGCACGTCGCCCGAGAGGTTGGCCCACCACATGTCGGGCGACGCGCCCGAGAGGTCGAAGCGCACCGTGCGGTCGGTCGGGAGCGTGCCCGTGTCGATGGGCGCGGTCACGTCGGGGATGCCCACCCAGCCGCGCAGGCGCACCGTGTCGTCGGGCGTCTGGATGCCCGACGCGATCACCGCGGAGAAGGGCGAGTTGAGGTAGCTGCCCGTGCCGTAGATGCCCCGCACGGTGAGCCGCGCGTCGGCGATGGCGCCCGTGAACGCGGGCAGCGCGACCAGCCAGAAGGGCTCGGAGCCGTCGGGCGCGTTGAGCGTGATGTCGGGGCGCGCGATCACCCCCTCGCCCCCGAGGTCGATGAAGCCCTCGACGCGCAGCCGGTCGGGCTCGCCGTGCACCGGCGCGGGCGCGCCCTCGACGATCACCTGCGTCTGGTGGTCGAGCGGGATGTTCATGTTCACCAGCACGTGGGTGATCTCGGCGCGCGGCGCCCCGAGCACGTTGCGCGCGACGCCCATGATGTACGGCGTGAAGCGCTGCGTGCGGATGTTCTCGATGCCCGCGATCGCGTACACGGCCATCGCCGCGGGGCGACCGGTGATCGAGAAGGGGTAGCCCCTGCCGCCGTAGCCGGGCTGAACCACCTCGAGCACCGTGCCCCCGTCGCCGGGCGGCGGCGCGGGGTAGAGGATGTCGCTCTGCGTGGTGTAGACGAACGCGATGCGACGCTCGCCCGCGAGCGGCAGCGGGATGTTGCGCCAGGGGTTGGGCGCGAACTCCATGGGCCCGTCCCACACGAGCTCGCCCGAGACGAGGGTGCCGTAGGTGCCGCGGCCGCCGCCCCCGTTGGGCGGCTCGCCCATCGCGCACGCGGGGATCATCTGGGGGTAGAGGTAGAGCGTGACGTTGCGCGCGTCGAAGACCTGCACCGTGTGGCTGTTGAAGCAGCGCATGCTCACGGTGAGCGTCACGGGCCCACGGAGCTCCGGATACGAGATGGTGGCTCGGCCGCGCGCGTCGGTGCGCGTCGAGCGCGGCGGCATGACCGTGGGGTCGTCGCCGACGAACACGTACGCGCCGGGGATCGCGTCGCCCGTGCCCGCCGCGAGCACCGTGAGGCTCACCGACCCCTGGATGGCCCCTCCCCCGAGGCCGCCGCGCGTCGCGTCGGGGCTGTCGGCGTAGCGGTAGCCGTCGGGCACGGTGATGCGCTCGTCGCCCGTCACCACGTCGAGCGGCACCCTCCCCTCGGGGTGCGCGGGCGTTCTGCACGACAGCCGCTCGGGGCCCTCGACCGCCTCGATGGGGCAGGGCATTCCGTCGAGCGTGACCGCGGTGGCCTCGGTGAAATGCGTGCCGAGGCCGCGCACGGTGATGAGCGTGCCGCCCGAGATCGACCCCTCGCCGGGGTCGGCGTAGACGGCGTCGTAGCGGTAGCCCATGGGGAGCGTCGCGTTGCGCCCGCCGATCTCGACCTCGACGTCGGCGAGGCCCGGGCGCCCCGCGGGCGGCAGCACGGTGAGCCTGCGCGAGTCGGTGAGCGCGGTGTCGCGCGGCTGCACGAGCGCGCCGCCGAAGCGCACCACGGCGTCTTCGGTGAAGTTCGTGCCGCGCACCACGACCTGATTGCCGCCCGTGAAGGGCCCGTGGTCGGGCACCACGCCCACCACCAGCGGCGCGGTGTTCACCGGCGCGTCGCGGCCCGTGTCGCGGGGAGTCACCCGGTCTGCGGGTGCGTCGACGGGGGCGTCGAGGGCCGCGTCGGGCGCGGAGGCGTCGTCGGGCGTGAAGCGCCCCTGCTCGCTGCCGCAGCCCGCGATCGCGGCGAGCGCACATCCGATCCGCGTCCCTCGCATCAGCGTCCCTCGGTGCATCGTGAAGAAGCCTTTGATGTTCGAGTATCAGAGTGTCGAGGGGGGTGCGCAACCGCGGCGACGCGGTCGCTACGCGCGGGGACCCTCAGCGGATGGGCGTGAGGTTCGTGCCGCCCGCGTAGGCGTACGAGACGTAGCGGTCGAAGCCCGACACGAGCACCATCACCGTCTCGGGAGGATCGCCCGGGTGCGCGGGCTCGGCGCGCACGGTGTGGACGCCGTCGCCCTGGCGCCCCGGCAGGATGGTGGGGGGCATGGTGCTGTTGTCGATGCGCGGGAACGAGAGCTGGCAGCGGTAGGTGACGTACACGGGCTCGGGGCACGGGTGCCGCGCGGTCTCGACGCAGCCGTCGGAGCGCGAGCGCGTGCAGTCGGCGAAGTCGGCGACGGGCGTCTCGTTGATGCCGTCGCCGAGGTACACCACGGCGCTCGGGCGCGCGACGATCTGCACGAAGTCGAACGCGTACTTGTTGGGCGTGAGGAAGACGTACTCCGAGCGCCACTGCTCGACGGGCGGCACGATGATGAGCGAGGGGTCGCCGCCGGGCAGGGTGAGCGGGATGCCCGTGGTGTTCTGCGAGCCCATGAACTGCGCGACGGAGATGCGCTCGTTGCCGCGGATGATGAAGTCGGCGAGGGCCTGGATGTCGTGGTTCTCGTCCTCGTCGAGGTCGAACTCCACGGTGGGCCCGGCGGGGTTGTTGATGTCGACCGGCAGCGTGGTCTCGACGTGCACGGGCGACGAGCCGGGGTTCATCACGCGGAACCACTCGGGCTCGTTGACCTGCGCGACCATGGCGCCGGCGTTGGTGACCGCGGGCGTGCGCGGCGAGGTGCGCGAGGCCACGTACCTCTGGCCCACGGTCGACGCGGGGAAGAGCTGCTCCTCGATGTGGTCGCACGCGGGCTGGCGCTCGGCCGAGGTGCGCCAGAAGGGCACGTCGCTGCACTCGGTGCCCGCGAAGACGGCCACGGGCTTGTCGGCGGTGATCTGGCTGCCGGTGAAGTCCGCGAGGAAGGCGCCGGTCTCGAGGTTGAGCACGTCGAAGGGCCCGAGCGTGACCGCGAAGGGCATGCCCGCGGGCTGGCGCATGCGCAGCGGCCCGCCGGGGATCACGTCGGCCGTGGCGTTGACCATCACGCGCGTCGCGGCCTGCGTGCCCACGATGGTCATGAACGACCGGATCTCTTCGCGGCCGTTGGTGTCGGGGTCGTCGGTCACCGACCACTGCTGCGGCCAGCCGACGACCCGGTAGGCGCCGTCGAGCGAGTTGGTGGGCACGAGCAGCGACGCGTCGTTCGAGAACACGCCCACGTTCTCGAGCGGGTTGAACTGGTACGCGATGACCGGGAAGGTCGACGTGACGCGGTACGCGCGCGACGACAGGCACGTGCCCGAGCCGTCGTTCAGGCCCGCGACGGTCGAGCAGTCGACCTCGCGCGCGGCGAGTTCGAACACCTCGAGGTCGCGCGGGGGGATCACCGCCGTCGCCACGCGCTCGAGCTGCGGGGGCATGCCGGGCGGGGCGTTGTTGCGGTGGATCTCGACGCGCGTGGTGAGCACGGGGTCGGGGTTGCTCACCACGATGGCGTACTGCTGCGAGGCCGCCGAGCGCCCGCCGGTCTCGACGATGTTGTCGAGGTCGACGCCGTAGTACTCGCAGCCGATGTTGGTGTGCAGCACCGAGTCGTCGTTGCAGAGCACCACGCAGCGGCCGCCGCGGCAGGCCTCGCCGTGCGCCGTGTCGCAGTCGCGCATGGGCTGCCAGCTCCGGCCGTCGGGCGCGCAGATCTCGACCGAGAGGCTGTTCTCGGTGCAGCGCGTCTCGCCCGGGTGGCAGAGCGTGCACCAGCGGTCGGGCACGCACACGAGGCCCTGCGCGGCGCAGTCTTCGGCCTCGACGCGCGTGAACTCGCCCGACGCGCGGCAGGTCTGGTGGATGTTCTCGAAGCAGCGCTGCTGGCCGACCTGACAGGTCACCCACGAGCCGTCGGGCACCGCGGGGCCGTCGGTGACCGCGGGCACGTCGGCGCTCAGGCCTCCGTCGATGCTGCGGTCGGGCGACCCGCAGGCCGCGAGCGCGGCCGCGAGCGCGAGGTGCGAGGGGCTGAGAGAAGAGCGCATCCGGTCGGTGCCTTTCAACGCGTGACGAAGGTGCCGCGGCCCGCGTACGCGCTCCAGTAGGCCTGGTTGATCGTCGCGTAGGTGAAGCGGTTGAAGTCGAAGCCCGGGATGCGCACGCCCACGAGCGAGAGCGTGAGGAGCGATCCCCTGGGGAGGTCCGAGAGGCCCATGAGGCTCGACAGGTCGGGGTAGCGGATCGCGCGCTCCATGCCGGGCGCGAGGTGCTGCCACTGGCCCGAGTCCCACTGGAGCGTGAGGATCAGGAGGTCGGGCGCCGCGAGGGCCGGGTCGACGCCGACGCGCACGGTACGGTCGGTCGGGAGCGCGCCGCCGGTGGTGGGCGACGAGAGGTCGGGGATGCCCATCCAGCCCCGCACGCGCACGGTCTCGTCGGGCGTGGTGATGCCGCCGAGGATGAGCCCCGAGCACGGCGCGGGCGTGTCTTGAAACGTCTGCGGCCCGGTCACGGTGCCCGACGCGTAGCGCGCGTGCACCTTGAGCCGCGCGTCGGCGAGCGCGCCCGAGAACGCCGGCAGGCCCGTGAACGTGTACGCCCCGCCGCGCGTTCCCGTGACCACGAGGTCGGGCCGCGGGATCACGCCCTCGCCCCCGAGGTCGATGAACGCGCTCGCGTGAAAGTTCGACGGCTGCGTCTGCCCCGCGGGCAGCGGGTACGCCTCGACCTCGAGCGGGGTCTCGTGGTCGAGCGGGATGTCCATGTTGATGATGACGTGGTCGACCACGCCCTCGTCGGGCGTCATGGGGTTCACCGGCGACGCGAGCACCCCGCGCGCGACGCCCATCACGTAGGGCACGAAGTGCCGCTGGGCGACGTCGGTGGTGTTGCGCTCGACGCCCGCGAGGGCGTACACGGCCACGGCGCCGGGGCGCGCGAGCAGGTCGAAGGGGTACCCGCGGCCGCCGTAGTCTTCGGGCACCACCTCGAGGATGCGGTCTTGAAAGCGCGCGGCCTGCGCGGCGGGGTAGTCGGGCGTGAAGATGTCGGGCCGGGTGACGTAGACGTAGGCCACGTGGCGCTCGCCGGGGCGCGCCTCGGGCACGTTGCGCCAGGGGTTCGGCGCGAACTCGTTGGTGCCGGCCCACACGAGCTCGCCCTTCACGCGGCCGGGGTACACGGGCCTGGGCATCATGCCCGAGGGCATGCCCTCGCCGCAGCCGGGCAGCATGAGCGGGGTGAGGTAGATCGTGGCGTTGCGCGCGTCGAACGACTGGATGGTCGTCGTCGTGTAGCAGTGCTTGCTCGCGGTGACGGTGACGGGCGGGGTGATCGTGGGCGGCGAGAGGGTGACCTGCCCCGTGTCGCCCGTGCGCCCCGCGCTCGGCGGCGTGGCCGAGGGGTCGTTGTTGAGAAACACGAAGGCCTCGGGCACGGCGGCGCCCGACATCGCGTCGAGCACGGTGACCGTGAGCGAGCCCTGGATGCTCCCGCCCGACAGGCCGCCGCCCACCGTGTCGGCGGTGTCGGCGTACTGATAGGCGTCTTGCACCGTGATGTTCTCGGTGCCGTAGTGCACGGTGACGGGCACGCGGCCGTCGGGGTGCGCGGGCGTGAGGCACGACGCGAGCTCGGGGCCGGTGACCCGCACCATGGTGCAGGGCATGCCGTCGAAGTCGACGGTCATGCCGTCGGCGAACATCGTACCGAGGCCGTGGATCTGCACGCGCGCGTTGCCCGTGAGCGGCCCGAGGCCCGGGTCGACGTAGAACGCGTCGTAGCGGTAGCCCTGCGGGAGCACGGTGCTGCGCCCGCCCGCGCGCACCTCGACGTCGACCGGTCCCGCGTGGCCCGAGGGCGTGGTCACCACGATGCGGTTGCGGTCGACGAAGCGGGTGTTGCGCGGCTGCACGAGCGAGCCGCCGAAGCGCACCTCGGCGTCTTCGGTGAAGTTCGACCCGCGCAGCGTCACCTCGGTGCCGCCGAGGAACGACCCGTGGTCGGGCACCACGCCCACGATCACGGGCGCGGGCGTGGCCGCGTCACGGCGGTCGGAGGCCGCGTCGGCGCGGTCGCCCGAGGCGTCGGCGCGCCCGGCGTCCATCTCGGGGCCGAAGGCGCCCGTGTTGTCGGAGCTGCACCCGATCGCCACGACGGCGAACGGGATGAATCGTGCGAGGCGTCGGCGCGACGACATGAACGTTCCCCTCCATGGCAGGGAAGCAACGCGGAACTTCGGGGGGAGTATCGCGAATCCCTACCTCGGCCACAACGGCCGAGCGGAGGTGATCGGAGGGCTACTCGAGGGCGTCGAAGCGGGCGAAGCCAGCGACCGAGTCTGCGATGCAGCGCATGAGCTTCTGGCGGGCCGCGGTGCCGACGGGGTCTTCCTTCACGTTGACCATGACCGCGTCGAAGAAGCGGTCGACGGGCGCGCGCAGCGAGCGGGCCACGAGGTCGAGGGCCTGGGCGAAGCGCCGCTCGGTGAGCAGCGGCGCGAGCTCCGCGCTGGTGGCCTCGAAGGTCGCGAGGAGCTCCCGCGCCTCGGGCTGCGTGAGGCGCTCGCGGTCGGCCTCGGTGATGTCCCCCGAGGGGGCCTCGCGCGAGATGTTGAACACGCGCTTGAAGGCCACGCCCAGGTCGGCCGCCGCGGGCGTCTCCCAGACCGCGGCCAGTGCGTCGACGCGCTCCTGCACGTCGACGGGGGCGTCACGGCCGGCGGCCATGCACGCGGCCACCACGTCGCGCGGGGCGCGCTCCTCGAGCAGGCCGCGCAGGCGCTCGGCGCAGAAGTCGACCACGGCCGCCACCACGTCGCCCTTCGAGGTCTTCGCCGCGTGGGCCGACGCGATCATCCGGCCGTTCTCCTCGGCGTAGACGTCCCACGCCTTCGCGGCCGCCTCGGAGAGCGACACGCGCGCGCCGTGGTGGAGCATCGTGCGGAGGATGCCGATCGCCACGCGCCGCAGGCCGAAGGGGTCTTCGCTGCCCGTGGGGCGCAGGCCGACGGCGAGGCAGCCCACGAGCGTGTCGAGCCGGTCGGCGAGGGCGATCACCGCGCCGGCCTTCGACGGGGCGACGTCGTCGGAGGCTCCGCGGGGCTGGTAGTGCTCCGCGATGGCGCGCGAGACCTCGGGGGCCTCGCCCTCGCGCGCGGCGTAGAAGCCGCCCATCACGCCCTGGAGCTCGGGGAACTCGCCCACGGTGAGCGTCACGAGGTCGGCCTTGCAGAGCACGCCCGCGCGGGCCGAGAGCTTCGGGTCGCAGCCGAGCGCCGGGGCGAGCCACGAGGCCAGCACCCCGATGCGGCGGGCCTTGTCCCCGTACGAGCCGAGCTTCGCGTGAAAGGCCACGCCGTCGAGGGAGGCGACGCGCTCGTCGAGGCGGTGCTTGCCGTCTTGCTCGACGAAGAACGACGCGTCGGAGAGGCGCGCGCGCATCACGCTCTCGTTGCCCTTGCGGATGGTGTCGGGGTCGTTCGCGGTGTTCACCACCGTGAGGAACACCGGCAGCAGGCGGTTGCCGTGCGCCTCGGGCACGTGCGCGTGGTCGCCGTGCCACGCGCCGTCGGGGCCGAGCTCGGGGCGGCGCCGCGCGACGGCGAAGTAGCGCTGGTGGCCGCGCATCACGCTCTCGATGAGCGCGTCGGGCAGCGCGAGGAACTTCTCTTCGAAGCGCCCCACGACCACGTGCGGCTCCTCGACGAGGCCGAGCACCTCGCGCTCGAGGAAGGCGTCGCGCACGAGCTCGCCCCCCTCGTGCGCCGCGGCGGCCTCGAGGCCCGCGAGCATCGCCACGCGGCGCGAGTCGACGTCGACGCGCACGAAGGCCACGCCGAGCGCGGTGACGTAGTCCTCGGCCGAGCGCAGCGGCACCTCGCCGGGCGCGAGAAAGCGGTGCCCGCGCGAGACCGGCCCCGAGCGCACGCCCGCGAACTCGAAGTGGATCACCTCGGTGTCGTAGAGCGCCACGATCCACTGCACGGGCCTGCCGAAGGGCGTCTCGTTCGTGCCCCAGCGCATGCTCTTGGCGAACGAGATGCGACGGCACACGGCCGCGAGCACGCCCGGCAGGAGCGCCGAGGTGTACCCGCCCGCGTGGCGGATCACCGCGCGCAGGTAGCGCCCCTTGGGGGTCTCGGCGATCGAGAGGTCGCCCACGAGGAGGTTGTTCTTCTTCGCGAACCCTTCCGCGGCCCTGGTCCACGCGCCGTCGGCCGTGCGCGCGGCCGACTCGGGGGGCCCGAGCACCTCTTCTTCGCGAGGGGCCACCTCGGGCACGACGGAAGAGACCATCACCGCGATGCGGCGCGGCGTGCCGAGCACCCGCACGGCGCCGTGCTCGATGCGCGCCTTCGAAAGTTCGTCGGGCACGATCTCTCGCAGTTGCTCGAGGGCCCCGTCGAGGAACGACGCGGGCATCTCTTCGCAGCCGATTTCCAGAAGCAGCGTGGGCGACATGGGGCCGCGATACCTACCAGACCCGGCCGCACGGTGGAAGCCGCCGCGCGCCCGCCGCTGCGCACGCGGCGCACACCCGCGGCGCGTCCGCGCGCGCTGCGGGGTCTTGTGCGGGCGAACGTGGCGCGGGTACCGTACGCGCCCCGATGACCATCGCCACGCCGCAGAGTCAGGGCGCCGGCCTCGCACCAGGGACGCTCGTCAGCGGCCGCTTCGAGGTCGAGGCCTTCGCCACGAGGGTTGGGCCCGTCGAGGTGTGGAGCGCGAAGGACCGCAAGGTCGCGCGCACCGCCGCGCTCTGGATGCTCTCGCGCCACGGCCTCTCGCCCGAGCGCGTCGAGGCCGCGCGCAAGTCCATCCGCGCCGCCGCGGGCGTCGTGCACAAGGACCTCGTGGTGCCCTTCGGGTCGGCCATCACCGCCGACGGCACGCTCTGCGTCGCGACCGAGCCCGTGCCCCCGACCTCGCTCGCCGACGTGCTCGACCAGAAGCGCGCGTCGGGCGCGGCCTTCTCGCTCTCGCAGGCGTTCCCGTACGTCGCGAAGATCGTCGAGATCCTGCACAACCACGTGCACCCCAACCTCGCGCACGGCGCCATCGCGCCCGCCACGGTGCGCTTCGACGACGGGCACATCCGCCTCGCGGGCATGGGCATGCACCTGCCGCTCGTCGCGACGGGCGTGATCCCGCCGCACGCGCTCGCCCCCGAGGTGCGCGCGGGCGGCGACCCCACGCCGTCGAGCGACGTGTACGCGGTGGGGGCGCTGCTCTACGAGCTGCTCACCGGGCGCCCGGCCGACCCGGGCGTGCCCGTCTCGTCGCTCGTGCCCGGCGCCCCGCCGACGCTCGACGTGCTGCTCGACGAGTGCCTCGCGACGCACCCCCACGAGCGCCTCGAGAGCCTCGTGGCGCTCAAGGGCGGCCTCGCGTCGATCCTCGGCCCGCTGGCCGACATCGTGCGCGACGACGTCGACATCCCCGTCGACTTCAGCGACCACCCGCCCGCGGCCTACACCCTGCCCCCCAACGCGTTCGACGTGCAGGTCGAGCACGAGCGGCCCGAGACGCTGCCGCCGGGGCTGCTCGTCGAGTCGAACACCATCGCGCCCGGCCGCGGCCCCACGGTCGCGCAGGGCGCGCGGGCCATCGCCCCGCAGGGCGCGCGCACGTCGGCGGTGCCCGAGGTCGCCGACCTCGGCACGCTGCTCAAGCACGCGACGAAGAACGACTCCGACCGCTGGATGTTCTCTCACGACGGCCTCGACCACGGGCCCATGACCGCGCGCGACCTCATCGCGGCCATCGTGAAGGGCGACGTGCTCGAGGCCGACGCCGTGACCAACATGGAGACCGGCGAGAAGCGCCCGCTCACCGCGTGGGCGCAGTACCGCGAGTTCGCCGAGACCGCGGCCGACAAGCGCCGCACCGAGGCACGAAAGGCCGCCACGCAGGAGGCCATCGCCGACGCGGGCGTCGCGCGCGCGAGCAAGATGTGGATCGCGGGCGCGACGATCATCGCCCTCGCGATGGTGGGCGTGGTCTTCTACAAGACCCTCGGCCCCGGCGCGCACAAGCGCAGGAGCGCCGCGGAGATCGACGACCTCGTGCAGCGCGGCGAGCTGCGCGTGCAGACCACGAGCGTGCAGCTCCTGCCCCCTCCCCCGCCGAGCCAGCGCCACCACGGCGGCGGAGGCGGCGGAGGCGGAGGCTTCACCTCGTACGAGGCCGCGATGTCGGCCCCCATCGACTTCAACTTCGGCGCCGCGGGCGGCCCCTCGGGCGGCACGCTCTCGGACTCGGAGATCACCCGCCCCCTCACGTCGAACCTCAGCCGCTTCGCGGGATGTCTCTCCGACGGCAGCGCGCGCAACGTCACGCTGCGCCTCGCCATCGGCGGCAACGGGCGCGCGGCGGGCGTGACCGTGGTCAACGGCTCGGCGGGCCTCAAGGGCTGCGTGGCCGGCGTCGTGCGGTCGCTCCAGTGGCGCTCGTTCGGTGGGCCGCGGATCGGTCTCTCGTGGGGCTTCGGCTTCTAGCGCTCATCGCCCTCGCCCTCGCGGGCTGCGGCGAGGTCGACGTGTTGCAGTCGGTCTCCGAGGCCGACGCGCACCGCGCCGTGGCCGCGCTCGACCGCGCGGGCGTCGC
>JBDHVF010000190.1:0-11191 GCA_039809605.1 Polyangiales bacterium
ACGGTGCCCACGACGTGGACCGA
This sequence comes from Polyangiales bacterium, assembly GCA_039809605.1. GTDB lineage: Bacteria > Myxococcota_A > Polyangia > Polyangiales > CAISKJ01. The sequence goes on from JBDHVF010000190.1 coordinate 24, forward strand.
GCTCGTGGCCGTGCGCGAGCGGGTGCTCGTGCGCGGCGCGGTGCGCGAGAGCCCCGCGATCGTGCACGACGGCGAGCGGCACCCGCGCACGGCGCTGGGGCTCACGGCCGACGGGCGCACGCTCATCATGGCCGTCGTCGAGGGGCGGCGAGAGAACGCCAGCGGCGCGACGGTGCGCGAGCTCGGGCAGATCCTCCTCGGGCTCGGCGCGTGGGAGGGCATGAAGCTCGATGGCGGCGGGTCGTCGACGATGTACCTCGCGGGCCGCGGCACGGTGAACCACCCGAGCGACGGGGCGCCGCGCGCCGTGGCGACGCACCTGGGTGTGATCGTACGGGCCGGGGTGAGCCCTCGCGCGCCCTCGCGCTGCCCCGCGAGATAGTGCGCAGCGAGCTGGTGTGTGGCGGGCGAGGGCGTGTTAGCGTCGCTCGAGGTGGGCGCCCCGTCGGCTTGCGGGGCGCCGTTCGAAGCCACGCAGTCAGCCCGAGGAGGTTGAACCGATGGTGCGGAGACGTTCTCTGTTCGTGACAGCGGCGCTGGCGGCGGCGGGCGTCGCGGCGGGCCCCGCGGCGCGCGCCGAGCGCACGCTGCAGGAGTACCGGTACTTCCGCGCGCTCTCGATCGACCTGCAGGGGCGCGTGCCTACGCGCGACGAGATCGCGCGCTTCGAAGACCCCGCGTTCAGCGTCGAGGCGTGGGTCGACGAGCGGCTGCGCGCGCCGGCCTACGCCGAGCGCATGCGCACGCTCTACATGGACCTCCTGCGCCTCGAGATCACGACGGCGGTGCAGTTCAACCCGCAGTCGATCGTGCTCCGCAGGCAGCAGATCGTCGGCCCCGACGGCAGGCCGCAGTACGTCTACTACCGCTTCAACCAGCGGCGCGCGCGCGCGGAGACCGACGGTGATTTCTGCCTCTCGCCCGCCGAGGTGGGCTTCGCCGTCGACCAGTCGGGCAACCCGCGCGGCACCCCCGTCTCCGTCTCGCAGGCCGCGCTCGACGCGAACACCGTGGTGGTGCGCCCGTGGTGGCTCTACCGCGACTACCGCGCGGCCTCGCCCACCGACCGCTTCAACGCGACGACGTGGGCGACGCGCTTCCCGAACTTCGCGCCCGTCGTCGCCCTGCAGCGCGAGCCCGACAACATGACGCCCACGGTGACCGTGCGCGTGTGCCGCGAGGAGGCGTCGACGGCGGAGACGGGCACGGTCTACTACGCGGGCCGCGCGCGCCCCGCGACGCCGCCGTACGGGCGCATCAACAACGTGCCCGCGGAGTCGGCCTGGGCACGCACCAACCGGGGCATGAGCATCGAGTGCTCGTCGGACGTGGCCTTTCGCAGCACGACCGACTGCGGCTGCGGCCCGGGCCTCGAGCGCTGCATGCCGGGCGCGAGCAGCAGCAACAACCCCGCGGCGTTCAGCTTCCCCACGCGCACGCCGCTCGGGCCCGACGACCCGCTCGACGTCGCCAGCCAGGCCCAGGACGACTGGAACCTCTTCTGGTGGTCGCAGGAGGCGCAGCGCTTTCTCGAGCACATGTTCACCGACGACCGCGATTTTCGCGACGTGCTCACGGCGCGCGACACGTGGGTCAACGGCCCCCTGGCGACCTTCTACCGCCACCACGCGGCCGCGAGCTGCTGCAACGGCTCGTCGATCGCGCTCGGGTACGTGCAGCCCGAGGCCCTGTTCGACCCCGACCGCGTGCCCGCGTCGATCATGCCCCACGACACGGCCACGTGGACGCGCGTCGCCGACCGCGGCCCGCGCGCGTCGGGCCTGCTGACCATGCCCGCGTTCCTCATGAAGTACGGGTCGCGCAGGGCCCGCGCGCACGTGCTCTACAACGCCTTTCTCTGCCGCGAGTTCGTCGCCGAGAACGTGCAGCTCGCGCCCTCGACCGAGCCCAACCTCATGCGCCGCCCCGGCTGCGCCGCGTGCCACGTCACGCTCGAGCCTCTCGCGGCGTACTTCACCCGCGTCGCCGAGAACGACTGGACGTGGCTGCCGGCGACGCGCTTCCCCGTGATGAACCCCATGTGCGCGGGCGCCACGCCCACGGCCATGTCGGCCGCGTGCCGGGCGTTCTACGACCCCGCGCTCTCGACCGGCGCCATGGGCATGCTGCGCAGCGCGTACGGGTCGCCCGACAACGCCGAGGCCGGGCCCGCGGGGGCGGGGCGCGCCATCACCCAGAGCCCCGACTTCGCCGCGTGCGCCGCGGAGAACGTCGCCACGGCCTTCCTCGGCCGCACGCTCGGCGCCGACGACGATGCGTACAAGCGCTCGCTCGTGCAGTCGTTCACCAGCGGCAACTACCGCATGCGCGCCCTCGTGCGCGCCGTGGTGCTCTCGGACTCGTACCGCAACGCCAACAACCTCTCGCCGGACGCGTGGCGCCAGGGGGCTTCGCGATGAACCGCACGACGATCGCCCTCGCGGCACTCGCGCTCTCGGCGTGTGAAGGCCGCGCCGACAGCGCCTACACGCCCTCGCGGCCCGTCGCGCATCCGCCCGCGCCCCCGCCCGACCCGCCGCCCCCGCCGCCGCCGCCCGCGACGGCCGACGCAGGGGCCGTGACCTCGGTGCCCGTGACCTCCATCCCCGGCCACGAGACCGTCGCGCAAGACACCACCCGCAAAGAGGGCCCGCGGCTCATGCCCGCGGAGACCTACGTGCGCTCGTACCTCTCGCTCTTCGGCGGCCTGGCGCCGCTCGAGGTGCAGACGCGCGCGCGCGGCGCCGACGGGGCCGCCCTCTTCGACGCCTGGAACGACTACCTCGCGGCCCTGGGCCTGCCCGACTACCGGGTCGACCAGCCGCGCGGCTCGCAGACCAACGCGCTGATGATGGCGACCTTCGAGCGCCTCGGCGTGGCGCTCTGCGACCGCGCGGTCGAGCGCGACCTGAGGGGCACGCTCCCCCTCGCGCAGCGGGTGATCTTCGCGTTCGACGGGGCGCCCGCGGGCCTCTCCGCGGCCGACTTCGCGACGCGCTTCGACGTGCTGCACCGGACCTTTCTCGGCTACCCCGCGCGGCTCGCGCCGACCGACCGCGGCCAACGGTTCTACGAGCTCTACCAGGGCACCGTCGCGAGGCACCGCGCGGCCGACGCCCCCGCGTCGCGCTTCACCCCCGAGCAGGCCGGCTGGGCGACGGTCTGTTACGGGCTGATCCGTCACCCCGAGTTCCACGCGTACTGAGAGGAGGAGCGCAGCCATGACCGACGCGTCTCGCAGGAGGTTCCTCAAGGTGCTCGCGGGCGGCGCCGCCGCCGGGGTGACCACGCAGCTCCCGCTGCGCGCGCTCGCCGACCCGCCCAACGGCGCGCAGGAGTTCTTCATCTTCATCCACGCCGCGGGCGCGTGGGACGTGATGCTCGGCCTCGACCCGCGCAACGAGCGCCGCGGGCTCATCGAGCCGCCCAACACCGACGTGCTCGACGTGTCGGCCCTCGACCGCTGGACCGACTCGCCCCTCGACGGCGACACGCAGAGCTTCGCCCCGGTGCGCCCCACCGGATCGAACATCACCTTCGGCCCCGCCATCGGCGAGCTCGCGTCGCTCTACGACCGGCTCACGGTGGTCAACGGCATCGCGGTCAACACCGTGAGCCACCCCGACGGCACCGTCTTCGCGGCCACGGGGCGCCACCTCGCGGGCGGCCGCTCGCCCGAGTCGAGCATCGACACGCTCATCGCCAACGAGTTCGGCCGCGAGGCGCTCTTCCCGGTGATCTCGATGAACTTCCCGTCGTGGTTCGTGGGCGCGAACCTCGACCGGCGCGTGATGCCCCTGCGCACGGGCGGCGTCGACACCGTGGGCCGCACGCTCAACCGCTCGGCGCTCTACACCACCGCCGCCGACCGCGACGCGGTCACCGTGGCCCTCACGCAAGAGGCCCGCGACCTCGCCGCGCGGCAGCAGTACCCCGAGGTCTTCAACGGCATGGCGCTCCAGTACGAGGGCCTGCGCAGGATGCTCCAGAGCAACCTCCGCTCGGTCTTCGACGGCGCGATGCTCACGAGCATGTACCCGTCGCTCGTGCCCACGGCCGCGGGCCAGCGCTACCGGTTCTTTCAGTCGGGCGCCGTCAACGCCGCGTTCGCCGTCGAGGCCATGAAGCGCAACGTCGTGCGCTGCGTGAGCTTCGCCATCGGCAGCTTCGACACGCACAGCACCAACTACCGCAACCAGGCCCTCCTCCAGCAGGAGCTCTTCGCCATCCTCGCGCGGCTGGTGCGCGCGCTCGACACCGCGCCGCACCCGACGATCGCCACCGACCGGCTCTCGGCGCACACGCACATCCTCGTGGTGAGCGAGTTCTGCCGCACGCCGCAGATCAACCTCTCGGGCGGGCGCGACCACTACCCCAACGGCTCGGCGCTGGTGATCTCCCCGGCGTTCCGGTCGAACTTCGTGTACGGCAGCTCCGACCCCGAGCAGCTCCTGCCGAGGGCGTCGGGGATGTTCTCCGACGGCATGCGCGCCATCGCGCCGCCCGACCTGCTCGCGACCTTCCTCGGCGCGTTCGGCGTCGACCCGCGGCGCTACATGCGCGACGGCGAAGTGGTGCGGGCGCTCCTGCGCGGGTGACCGTTGCGCGCGGCACGCGCTCGGAGCGATGCTCCGCGCCCGAGAGGAGCGTTCGATGGGTTACGGCAACTACGACCTCGAGGCGCACGTAGCGGCGACGAAGGCGCGCGCGGCCCTGCCTGCGGACAAGATCTTCGGCCAGGGAGCGTGCCACCCCACGATGAGCCCCTACGGGGTGAAGAAGCGCGAGAGCCGCGACAGCGCGGCGCACCCGGACTCGTTCGGGGTGATCTTCGCGCTCGACGTGTCGGGCTCGATGGGCGAGATCCCGGTGCAGCTCGCCAAGAAGACCCTGCCGAGCTTCATGGAGGCCGTGCTCGCGGTCGCGCCCGACCCGCAGGTGCTCTTCATGGCCGTGGGCAACGCGCACAGCGACCAGGCGCCCTTGCAGGTGGGGCAGTTCGAGAGCGAGGCGCCGCTCATCGACCGATGGCTCTCGTCGATGTACCTCGAGGGCCGCGGCGGCGGGCTCGGCGAGTCGTACGACCTCGCGATGTACTTCGCCGCGCGCCACACCGCGATGGACTGCCTCGAGAAGCGCCATCGCAAGGGCTACCTCTTCATCACGGGCGACGAGCCGCCCTTCTCGTGGCTCGGCCCCGACGTGGTCAAGAGCGTGATGAACGAGGCGATCCCCGCGGACATCGCGATCCACGACATGATCACCGAGGTGGCGCGGTCGTTCCACCCGTTCTTTCTCATCCCCGACCGCGCGCGCGCCGAGAAGTACGAGACCGGCGTGATCTGGGGGCGGCTCCTGCACGAGCGCGCGATCGTGCTCGACGCGCCCGACGACGTGGCCCTCGCCTGCGCGATGCTCGTGGGCATCACCGAGGGGACGCTGCGCGACCGCGCCGCGATCGAGCGCCAGCTCACCGAGCGCCACGGTTGCGCGAGCGAGGCGCGCGACCGCGTGGTGCGCGCGGTGCTCCCCTACGCCGAGGCCCTCGCGCGCGGGCCCATCGCGCCGCCCGACGTGCTCGGCTCGCGCACCGTCGAGGGCGTGAGCGGCTGAGACCGACGCCCATGACCGACGCCACGTCGAGGCGCCTCGTCGTTCACCACACGGCGCCTCCCGAAGACTGGCCCACGCGCGACGAGGCCGCGCGCTCGCGGCTCTTCTCGCCGATCGAGCTCGGCCGCGGCTGCGCGCTCGCCACGCGCACGTGGGTGCCCGCGATGGTGCCCTGGCGCGCGACCGACGACGGCCACGTCACCCCCGACGTGCTCGACTGGTACGGGCGCTTCGCCGACGGGCGGCCGGGCGCGATCGTCGTCGAGGCCACGGGCATCCGCGACGTGCCGAGCGGCCCCCTGCTGCGCGTCGGCCACGACCGCTTCGTCGAGGGCTTGCGACGCCTCGTCGACGCCGTGCGCGCGCGCAGCGGGGGCGAGACGCGGGTGTTCCTCCAGGTGCTCGACTTCCTCGCGATCAAGCGCAGGCCCGACGCGCCGCGGTACTTCGCGCGCTTTCTCGCCGTCACCGACCGCCACCGCGAGGCGATGCGCGAGCTCACGGGCGACGACCGGTGGCGCGAGCGCGACGAGGACGATCTGCGCGCGGCCCTCGCGGCGCTGCCCGAAGGAGACATCGCGCGGGCGCTCACCGCGCGCGAGTTCGAAGACCTTCGCATGGGCTACCGCGAGCGCGTGACCGACACGCACCTCGCGCACGTGCGCGAGCTGCCGAGGGTGCTGCCGGGTCTCTTCGCCGAGGCCGCGCGGCGCGCCGAGGCCGCGGGCTTCGACGGCGTCGAGCTGCACTACGCGCACGCGTACACCATGGCGTCGTTCCTCTCGGCGACCAACGACCGCGACGACGGCTACGGAGGGTCGCGCGAGGGGCGGCTGCGGCTGCCCCTCGAGGTCTTCGCCGCGGTGCGGTCTCGCGTGTCGGGGCGCTTCGTCGTCGGGTGCAGGCTCCTCGGCGACGAGGTGATCGACGGCGGCTCGCGCGTCGACGACGCGGCGCACTTCGGCGTGGCCTTCGCGCGCGCGGGCATGGACTACCTCTCGCTCTCGAAGGGCGGGCGCTTCGAGGACGCGAAGCAGCCCCGCGTGGGCGAGGCCGCGTACCCGTACACGGGGCCGAGCGGGCACGAGTGCATGCCGACGGTGCGCTCCGACGAGCGCGGTCCCTTCGGCCGCAACCTGCACCTCGCGAGGGCCGTGCGCGACGCGGTGCGACGCGCGGGCTTCGAAACGCCCGTGGTGGCCGCGGGCGGCATCACGGGCTTTCGCATCGCCGAGCGCGCGCTCGCGGAGGGCGACTGCGACGTGATCGCGGCGGCGCGGCAGAGCCTCGCGGACCCCGACTGGTTCCTCAAGGTGCGCGAGGGCCGGGGCGCCGAGGTGCGGCGCTGCCGGCTCACGAACTACTGCGAGGGCCTCGACCAGCACCACAAGCAGGTGACGTGTCAGCTCTGGGACCGCGTCTTCGAAGAGGGCGAGGACCCCGCCGCGGTGCCGCGCTCGCGCGACGGCCGCCGCAGGCTCACCGCGCCGCCATGGCGCCGGTGATCACTCGCAGGGCGCGTCGGGGGCGCGGCCGGCGGGGTCGGGCACCGTCGCGGCGCCGGTGCGCACGAACGAGTCGGCGAAGCACGAGTACTGGTACTTCACCGCGTCGAGCTGCGCGTAGATCGCGTGCGGGTCGTACACGCCGTCGCCCGCGTACTGCACCACCACGCCCGTGTACGGCGTCGCCGTCGCGCCGCCCGTGCGGTTGTTGCGAACGGGGTAGCGCGCGAGGCCGCCGAGGCCCGAGAGCGTGAGCGCGGGCTGCATCGTGGGCCACACCTCGGCGCCCGCCTGCGTGTGCCCGTACGCGATCGCAACGGCGTCGTAGACCGTCGTCGGGAAGTACGAGTCGTCGCGCCCGACGGGCTCGTACACCGGGCGCACGGGGTGGCCCGGCAGCGGGTCGCGCGCGAGGCGGGGCATGTAGACCATGGGCTCGGCGGGCTCCCACGCGGTCTCGAGCAGCGCGAGCGCCGGGTGCGTGAACGACAGCGGCGCCTGCGTGCCGAGCGCCGTGCGAAGGAGCACCGGCGCGCCCGGCACGAGGCCCGTCTGCAGGATGAAGTAGCCCCAGAAGCCTCCCGCGCCCGTGGGGATCGCCGCGCGGATGCGGGCCTCGGTGGCCGACACGAGGTTGGTGTACATGCCGCCCATCGACTGGCCCTGCGCCACGAGGCGCGAGAGGTCGTAGCGGGCCTCGGTGGCGCCCGCGGGCAGCGTCACGCCCTCGCAGCCCGCGACCACGCTCGCGGGGATGCGCAGCCGCTCGACCGCTTCGAGCAGGAGCCTCTGCTCGAGAACGCCCTGGCGGAAGGTGTCTCGGAAGGCCTTGAGGTTCGCGAGGTTCAGGTACGCCGTCTCGCCCGCGCCGGGCAGGCGCTCGGGGTTCACGGGCATCGCGGCGCCGATCATCGCGATGCCGCGCGCGGCCATCACGTGCGCGGGCCCCTGGCCGGGTGTGAAGCATCCCGTGGCGCCCATCCAGTCGTCGGTGGCGCCGGGCGCGCAGGGGTGCGAGGGGCCACGCGGGGCCCAGGTTCCGCGGTCGACGACCGAGGCGCTCAGGCCGCCCGACCCGTGGAAGTACACCGCGAGGGGAAAGCCCTGCGCGGGCATCGCGCGCCGCGGCAGCGTGAGCACCACGGGCACGCGCGCGTAGTTCGGCGCCGACGCGTAGGTCTGCGGCCGGGGCACGCCCCGGTCGTCGAGGTCGAAGAGGCCGTCGGTGTCGAAGGGCGGCGTGCCGCGCTGGAACTGCGGCATCGTCACGGTGGCCGTGAGCTCGCAGTAGCGCGGGTGCGTCGAGGTCGAGTCTCCCTGCGCCACGCGGAGGTTCTCGAAGCTCACGTCGAAGCGCTCGACGACGCGGTCGCCGAGGGCCGCGGTGTCGGCCACCACGTCGCCCGTGGTGAACACCGTCGCCGCGGCCACGTCGGAGGCCGCCACGCTCGCCATGGTGAGCGCCTCCCAGAGCGGGGCGTAGAGCGCGCGCGCGGCCCGCTCGCGCGGGGTGTCGGGCCCCGTGCCCGTGCGCAGGCGCTCGAGCGCGGCGCTCTGCGCGAGGGGGGCGCCGCGCGCGTCGCCGAGCGAGCGCAGCACCACGAAGGCGTACGTGCGGTCGCCGCGGAGCACGAAGCCAGGGCGCGCGGCGACGGCGAGGGTGTTGGCGGGCGTGTACGCGTCCTCGGGCAGCGTCGCGGCCACGACGGGAAACCGCCGCCCGCGCTCGGGTGACCTCGGGTCGACGTCGAGGAGCATCACCGGCGCGGCGCCCGTCGCGGGGATCACGCGCGAGAGAGACTGCTCGGCCAGCGGCGCCGTGAAGCGAAGGTACGCGACGGGCACCACGGGGAAGCCCCTGCGCTGCTGCGCGATCTCGAGCACGCCCCCGAGCAGCCCCTGAACGCTCGCGGGCGAGGGGAAGCCGCGGAGGTCGGGCGCCCCGTTCTGCGCGAGCCGCAGGTCGTTCGGGTACGGCAGGTCGTAGAAGCGCTCGGGGCGCGTGAGGTCGGCGTCGAGGTCGAACACCAGCGCCGCGGGGCCTTGCGGCGCGTCGGGGGCCGCGTCGGCGCCGGCGTCGGTCGGCGTCGTGGCGCGGTCGTCACTGCACGCGGCGAGGGTCGCGACGGCGAAGAGGGTCGAGCGCTTCATCGCGCGCGAGGCTACCACCCTTCGCGGCGGTTGATTCGCGGCGGCCGTTGCCGCATGGTCTCGCGCATGGGCGAAGCGAGCTCCGGCGAGGCGCGCGCGGTGGTGCTGTTCGACGGCGTCTGCAACCTCTGCAACGGCACGGTGCAGTTCATCCTCGACCGCGACCCGGCGGGCTACTTCCGCTTCGCGGCGCTGCAGAGCGAGGCGGGCTCGAAGGCCCTCGCGGCGCACGGGCGCGCGGCCCCCGCGGGCGAGCCCGAGAGCATCGTGCTCATCGAGGGCGACCGCGTCTACGACCGCTCCGACGCGGCGCTGCGCATCGCGCGCAGGCTCGGCGGCGCGTGGTCGCTGCTCTACGCGTTCATCGTGGTGCCGCGCGTCGTCCGCGACGCGGTCTACCGCTTCATCGCCCGCAACCGCTACCGCTGGTTCGGCCGCACCGAGGAGTGCCGCGTGCCCACCCCCGAGCTCCGCGCGAGGTTCCTGTCGTGACCATCGACCGCATCACGCCGACGATGCGCCCCGAGGGGCGGGCGGTGCAGCACCAGCGCTGGCTCGACCTGCTCTTTCTGCACTGGCGCGTGCCGGTGTCGATGCTGCGCCCGCTCATCCCCGCGGCGCTCGAGGTCGACACCTTCGAGGGCGAAGCGTTCGTGGGCGTGGTGCCCTTCACCATGCGGGGCGTGCGGCCCGTGTGGGCGCCCGCGGTGCCCGGCGTCTCGAACTTTCACGAGACCAACGTGCGCACCTACGTGCATCACCAGGGCAGGGACCCGGGCGTGTGGTTCTTCAGCCTCGACGCCGCGAACCGCCTCGCCGTGTGGATCGCCCGCACCTTCTGGCACCTGCCCTACCACCACGCGGCGATGTCGCTCGAGCGCCTCTCCGACGGCAGCGTGCGCTACACGAGCGACCGCCGCGCGCCGCCGCCGTTGCCCGCGCGCTGCGACGTCACCTACCGCCCGACGGGCGTCCCCATGGACGCGAAGCCCGGCACGCTCGAGCACTTCCTCGCGGAGCGCTACGTGCTCTACGCCGACACGGGCGGCGGCGACCTTCGCCTCGGCCGAGTGCATCACGCGCCCTACCCGTTGCAGCCCGCGCAGGTGATCGACTGGGACGAGTCGCTGCTCGTGGCCGCGGGCATCGCGCGCCCCGCTGGAGAGCCGATGGCGCACTTCGCGTCGGGCGTCGACGTCGAGGTGTTCGCGCTCGAGAAGATCGGGTGAGCGCTACGCCCCCGCGGCGTCGCGCGCGGGGAGCTCGGCCAGCGTGGCGAGCGTGAGCCGCTGCTCGTAGGTGAGCGCGTCGCCCGTGGGAACGGTGCCGTCGAACGCGAGCGAGCGCATGGCCGCGGCGATCTCACGCGCGGCCTCGCCGTCGCGTCGCAGGCGCAGCGCGCGGCGCAGGAGCGGCAGCGCGCGCTCGGCCCCGAGCGCCGAGAGCGCCGCGATCACGGCGGCGCGCGGGGCGTCGTCGGTGAGCAGCGCGTCGACGAGCGCGGTGGCCGCGTCGGGCGGCGTCGCGGCGCCGCGAAGGTGGGCGAGCGCCACGGCCGCGGCCACGGCCGTCGGCGCAGAGGGCAGGTGCAGGGGGGCGGGAGCGGCGCGGTGCGAAGCGGCGAGCGTGGTGTTCATCGTGGGGCCTCCGTGGCGTCGCGAAGATGGGTCGGAGCTCCGCGCGAGGCAACGCGCCGTGTGACGGGCTACGTCACGCCGCGGCGGAGCCCTGCGGCGCGCGCGCGGTGTCGTTGGCGGGCATGACGAGCACGAGGCCGCGCTCGGCGCAGTAGCGCTCGACGGCGAGCACGGCGACCTCGCCGGCGCGCGCGTCGGTGGCGCTGCACGTGAAGAGCACGCGGCGCGAGCGCACCGAGCGCAGGCTCAGCGTGGTGTGGCG